>JAMPXR010000499.1 GCA_023701085.1 Ramlibacter sp.
CGCGAGCGGCTGGCACGGCAGTTCGGCGAGGACTGCGCCATCGACATCGTGTGGGTCGGCCCCTACACCTACCGCAGCGAGTGCATAGACCGCATGCGCCACGGCCGCGTCTTCTTCATGGGCGACGCGGCCAAGGTGGTCAGCCCGTTCGGCGCCAGGGGCGGCAACACCGGGGTGGCCGATGCCGACAACCTGGCCTGGAAACTGGCCGCCGTCATGAAGGGCGAGGCGGCGCCCGCGCTGCTGGACAGCTACCACGAGGAGCGGCACGAAGCGGCCTGCCAGAACGTGCTGGTGACCAATCGCACAGCGCGCTTCCTGCGCCCCGCCGAGGGCGCCGAGCGGGTGTTCCGCGATGCCGCGCTGGGCCTGGCGCGCCAGTATCCGTTCGCGCGGCAGCTCGTGAACACCGGCCGCATGGCCATCGCCAATCCCTACACCCGCTCCAGCGTGTGCGAGGCCAGCGGCGGGCAGTCGGTGCAGAACGTGCGATTCCAGTGGGCGGACGGCTCACCGGGAACGCTCAACGCCCTGCTGGATTGGGCCGGCGGTCGGCTGCTGGTGCTGCTGTTCGGCCACGCCACGCAGCGCTCCTGCGAGCGGCTGCGCGCCCTGGCCCAGACGGCGCCCGTGCGCGGCGTCCAGGTGCTGGACGCCGGCGAAGCGGCCGCGGCGCTGGAGCATGTGCGCGACCCGCACGGTCAACTGCGGGGCGCCTGCCATGTGGACGGCCCCGCCTGGGCGCTGCTGCGGCCCGACGGCTACATCGCGGCCACCGGCCAGGGCGTTGATTCCACGCTGGTGCGTGCCGTGTCCAGGGCCATCGCAGTGCAAGGAGCAGGCGCATGAAGACCGCATTGAACCTGCAGGACGCCGACGGCCTGTACGAGCAGCTGCTCGACGCGCACGAGGGCCTGACGCCGGAGCAGTCGCAGCTGCTGGACGCACGCCTGATCTTGCTGCTGGCCAACCAGATCGGCGACGCCAAGGTCCTGCAGCACTGCATAGAGGCGGCGCGGCAGTTGCCGGCCTGATCCTGGTCGCCCCTGCGCGCGGCCGAGCGCCGCGCCGCCGCCTGAGCGAAATCACCCGCCGCCGGAGTGCTCTTCTTCCAGCGCGCCGTTCGCATGCTGGAGGCGCTTCTTGAAGTTGCAGTCGGGATACTTCGCCGTCAGGGCGCGAAAGCCTTTGTTGAGGCGTTTGCGCCAACCTGGCCCGCGTTCGGAAACATCGGCCCAAATTTCGGCCGTACTGTCCGAATCGTGATCGAGCAAATAGTCAAGCAGGGCGGCAGCCTGTGCCAGGTCCTTGTTCGCCTTCGCTCGCTGGGCCTGCGGCCGCTCCCCATACACGATCAGTTTATGGAGCGCGTAGCGCTGCGGCCGCGGCAGGTTCACGACGATCGGCCCATTTCGCCAGAGCAGCGTCGCGCGCATCGGATCCTCCAGCGAAAGCTCCATGAACTTCAGCGGCTGCATGGTGAGATTGAAGCGCGCCAATTCGACCGGCTCGTCTCCGCCACGACCGCATGAGGTGAGGAAGTCCAGGTCGAAATCCGGTTCGTCTTCCTTCGTGAATGTCGTGCGAGCCTGATTGGGAACGAAGCCCATCTCCAAGGACTCGATGGCGCCGGCGGCGTCCAGCTCGAGGTTCTCGGGCAGCGCCAGGGAGACATTGGCGCCGGCGTGCGCGAAGTCCAGGTCGAGGGTGGCGTGACCCACCGACCAGGAAACGCCGAAATGATTCTGGTAGGCAAGAAAGGCATGCGTTCCGACGAGGATGCCGCCCGCCGAAAACAGTCCGCATTCCGCGAGCCGCTCTATCACCCTGGCGTGATTCGGCGGAATCGGCGTACATCCGAGTTCGATGGCAGCCCGGGCCAAGCTGACGAGGTGCTTGCGAGCCGCCTTCGCCTTCGGGTCACCGTGCCGCGCGATGAGCAGGCGCGTCGATTCGTCATCGGGGCCGACGTAGGTCTGGATGAGCGATCCATTCGGATTGCGCACCTGGTGATACCAATAGGTTCGCCCCGCGACCTGCTTCTTTGCGAACCCGCCGGGTACGTCGGCCACGCTGCGCCTCAAGTCGGCTTGCTGGGCCGCTTGATTGACGCTTGCAAACGACGTCTGCGCTGCCAAGCCAAGATCATCGTACAGGTGAGGCATGCCGGTTTTATACTACATATTATCAATGAGTAGTATAAGCGACGGCGATCGGGCGGCAACCAGCGGACCATCGCATAAAATTGATTTCCCTCCCCCATGCACGCCATGCCGCAGCAGCGCCTGCGCTGGCCGCTTTCCCCCCTGGAAATTGGAATCTGACCCCAATTTATGAGCGACACGGTCCAGCAGCCCGGCTTGAACAGCCTTTCCAAGTCTTTCGAACCCGCCGCCATCGAGGCCAAGTGGGGGCCTTTGTGGGAAGAGCGCGGCTGTGCGCGCGCGGGCTATCGCGGCACGGGTGAAGCCAAGGAAGGCGAGCCGGCCTTCTCGATCCAGTTGCCGCCGCCCAACGTGACGGGCACGCTGCACATGGGCCACGCGTTCAACCAGACCATCATGGACAGCCTGGCGCGCTACCACCGCATGCGCGGCTTCAACACGCTGTGGGTGCCCGGCACCGACCACGCCGGCATCGCCACGCAGATCGTGGTCGAGCGGCAATTGCAGGACCAGGGCCAGTCGCGGCACGACCTGGGGCGCAAGAACTTCGTCGCCAAGGTGTGGGAGTGGAAGGAGAAGTCGGGCAACACCATCACCACGCAGATGCGCCGCATGGGCGACAGCGTGGAC
>JAMPXR010000500.1 GCA_023701085.1 Ramlibacter sp.
CATCGGCGACCTGGAGTCGGGACGCGTGCTGGTCGTGCAACTGCTCGACCAGTACGACCGTGCCGGCGACGTGAATGATCTTTTCGAAGCCGTGCAATGGATGGACCGTCAATGGCCCGCCGGGTCGTTCCAGCAATCGGGCCTGGCCACGCGCGTGTTCGAGCGGTACTGCGACCACAAGGTGCTGCGTTGGCACTGGCTCTGCGATACCGGGGAATGACGCACGGCGGGGCGGTGGCGCGACCGTCTCCGGCGGCCGGCTGCGGCCCCCTCTAAGCCGGCTGCGCGCCGTCCGACTTCAGCTTCAAGGCCGCCTGGTACAGCTCATTGCGCGGCGCGCCCGTGATCCCGGCGGCCAGCTTCACCGCGCTTTTCAGCGGCAGCTCCTGCAACAGCAGCGCCAGCACGCGCAGCGCGTCCGCGTCCTGGCGCGGGCGCTGCGTCGCATGCAGCACCAGGGCGAATTCGCCGCGGCTGCGCTGCGCATCGGCGGCCAGCCAGCCGGCCAGGTCCGCGCAGGCCATGCCGGCCAGCTCCTCGTGCTGCTTGGTCAGCTCGCGCCCGAGCGTGACGGGCCGGTCGGCCAGCGCGGCCAGCGAACGCGCCAGCGCCTCGATGCGGTGCGGCGCTTCGAGCAGCACCACCGGCCGGCATTCCTGCGCCAGCCGCGCCACGGCCGCCTGCCGCTCGCCGGCCTTGGCCGGCAGGAAGCCCTCGAACACGAAGGCCCCATCGTCCGCGACCGCCCCGGCCACGCTCAGCAGCGTGGTGAGGCTGCTGGGGCCGGGCAGCGGCACGGCCCGCAAGCCCGCTTCGCGCACCGCGGCGGCCAGGCGCGCGCCCGGGTCGCTCACGGCCGGCGTGCCGGCATCGCTCGCATAGGCCACGCGCTGCCCCTGCCGCAAGCGCGCGACCACGTCCTGGGCCAGCTGCGCTTCGTTGTGCTGGTGCACCGCCAGCCACTGGGCCGGCGCCTTGTCGATGCCGTAGGCGCGCAGCAGGGCCTGCGTGTGCCGCGTGTCCTCGCACGCGATCAGATCGGCCAGCTGCAGCACGTGCAAGGCGCGCAGGCTGATGTCCGCGAGATTGCCGATGGGCGTGGCGACGACGTACAACGCCCCTTGCGGATAATGCTGCGACGCCGCCGCATCGCGCGCGGCGTTCAAGGCAGAAGCAAAAGAAGCGCTCAATGGCATGTCCCCGCAAGACTGATCCCGCCGCAGCCGCCCCCACCACCAAGCAGGCGGGCGACGCGGCCGAGGCCCGGGCGCTCGCGCACCTGCTGGACGGCGGCCTGAAGCTGCTCGCGCGCAATTATCGGACGCCGGGCCGCGGCGGCGGCGAAATCGATCTCGTGATGCGCGAGCCGGATGGCACGTTGGTGTTCGTGGAGGTGCGCCAGCGCGCCAGCCGCGCGTTCGGCGGCGCCGCCGCCAGCATCGGCCACGCCAAGCGCCGCCGCCTGGTTTTCGCGGCCCGCCATTACCTCATGCGGCTGCCGGTGACGCCGCCCTGCCGCTTCGACGTGGTCAGCGTGGAGGCCGGCAGCATCGAATGGCTGCGCGGCGCATTCGACGCGGCTTGAGTGCGGCTCGACCGCGGCGCCGCGCGGCGTTGTCGAGCCTTCATTCGGCCCGGCCGCCGGCTCTGCGGGCTTGGCTGACGGCGCCGCGAGTGGGCGCGTACGCCGCCGAATCAGCGCGCTTTTCCTACAACAACGTCGCGGCGCGCATTCCTAAACTGAACTCGCCCTATCCCGACAAGGTGGTTCCCATGCGCACGCCCGCCAATATCGCCGGCCATCCGATTCATCCCATGCTGGTGACGATTCCGATCGGCCTGTGGCTCTTCTCTCTGGTGGCCGATCTCGTGGCCCTGCGGTCGGCCGCGCCGCAATCCTGGTCGCTGGTCGCGTTCTATTCGATGATCGGCGGCATCGTGGGCGCCCTGGCCGCGGCCGTGCCCGGCCTGGTCGACCTGCTGTCGCTGAAGGACCGCGCCATCAGGAAGACCGCTCTCATCCACATGAGCATGAACCTGACGATCGTGGCCTTGTACGTGGTCAACGCCTGGATGCGCGCGAACGCTTCCGTGACGGGAGACGTCACACTGGGGCTTTCGGTGCTGGCCATCGCCCTGCTGGTGGTATCCGGATGGCTGGGCGGCAAGATGGTGTACCTGTCCGGCGTCGGCGTGAGCGGCGAGGACACAGCCCCGCAGAACGCCGCGCCGCCATCCCGCGAGGGGGACCACCGCCACGCTTGAAGGCGGGCTTCGCGGCTTTGCGCGCCGCGGCACCCGCCACGGCGCGTGCGCTGCCTTGATGCGCCGCGGCGGCAGCGTCAGGCCGGTTCGGAAATCTCGGAGAGCGCCTCGGCCACGGAGCCCTTCTCCGTTTCCTTCACGGCCAGGTCGCCCAGCGCCAGGATGCCGACCAGCCGCTTGTCGCGATTCACGATCGGCAGCCGGCGGATCTGTTTTTCGCTCATGAGCTGCGCGGCGCGCTCGACCGGGTCGTCCTCGTAAGCCCAGCAGACGCCGTCGGACATCACGTCGCGCACCTTGGCATCGCCGCCCTGGCCCTGCGCGACGGCGCGAATCGCGATGTCGCGGTCCGAAATGGTGCCTATCATCCGATCGTTCTCGCCGACCGGCATCATGCCGAAATCGCCGTCGCGCATGCATTGGGCGGCCTCGGCGATCGTCGCATCCGGGCTGATGACCTGCACGTCCCGGCTCATCACGTCTTTGATCGTGTGCATGGAAAACTCCTTTGGGGTGGTGGC
>JAMPXR010000024.1 GCA_023701085.1 Ramlibacter sp.
CCCCTGGATCCTGCAGCGTTTCGAGGCCGGGAAATCGCAAAGCGCCGCCGACTACATCGACGTGCTCGATGCGCGCCGCCGCATCCAGGGCATCGTGCACCCGAAGATGCGCGCGCTGGACGTGCTGCTGGCGCCCACGGTGCCCATCGCGGCGCCCCGGCAGGCCGATCTCGAGCGGCCCGAAGACAGCACTCGAACCAACCTGCTTTTGCTGCGCAACCCCGCGCTGGTCAACTTCCTCGACGGCTGCGCGATCTCGATACCGATCCATCGCGCGGGCGATGCGCCGGTCGGCCTGATGCTGATCGGCGCGCCCGGCCAGGACAGACGGCTGCTGGCGATCGCCGGACAGGTCGAAGCCGCCGTCCAGCCGCTCAGAGGCTGAGCAGCCGAACACTGCGCCCTTCCCCATTACCGAATGACTGGAAAGATCCCATGAACGACCGGCACGAATTGGAATTCAGTTTTGTCAGCGCCGACGGCGCCACGCGTCGCGCGGCCACCGTCGGCCAGGCCATCATCGCCGGCTGGACGTCGCGCGACGTGGCCGCGATGGAGCATCACATCGCGGAACTCGAGGCGATCGGCGTCCCGCGCCCGAAGCGCACGCCCCTGTACTACCGCGTGGGCGCGCGCCGCATCACGACCGCGAGCCGGATCGAAGCCGCGGGCGGGCACTCCTCGGGCGAGGTTGAATTCGTGGTCTTCCATACCCAGGGGCAGCTGTGGATCGGCGTCGGCTCGGATCACACCGACCGCAAGGTGGAGACCTACGGCATCACCGTGTCCAAGCAAATGTGCGACAAGCCGGTCGCGCCGCAACTGTGGCCGCTGTCGGAGGTCGAGGCGCACTGGGATCGCCTGGAATTGCGCTCGCAGGTCAGGATCGAGGGCGAGACCAGCAGCTACCAGGAGGGCAGTGTCACTTCGATGCGCCATCCCCGCGAGCTGATCGCGCTGTACGAGCGCGACCATGGGCCGTTTGTCGAGGGCTCGCTGATGTTTTGCGGCACGCTCGCGGCCATCGGCGGCATCCGCCCGGCCCAGCGGTTCGAGTTCGCGCTGATCGATCCGGTGCTCGATCGGCAGATAGGCCACGGATACGAAGTGGCGACGCTGCCGATCGCGGAAGAATCATGACGAAGACGGCAGGTACGCTTATCGTCGAATGCCTGCTCGCGCAAGGCGTCGAGGTCGCGTTTGGCGTTCCTGGTGAGAGCTACCTGCCGGTGTTGGACGGATTCCACGCGCACCGCGACAGGATCCGCTTCGTCACCTGCCGTCACGAGGGCGGCGCCGCCTTCATGGCCGAGGCCCACGGCAAGCTGACCGGCCGCCCGGGCGTGTGCCTGGTGACGCGCGGGCCGGGCGCGACCAATGCTTCCATCGGCGTGCATACGGCGTTCCAGGACTCCACGCCGATGGTGCTGCTGGTCGGCGACGTCGGCAGTGACTTTCGGCATCGCGAAGCGTTTCAGGAGATCGAGTTCACTTCGATGTTCGGACCGAGCACCGGGGGGCTGGCCAAGCGGGTCGAGCGCATCGACGATGCGGCGCGTATTCCCGAGTACGTTTCACGCGCTTTCGCCACCGCCATGAACGGGCGCCCGGGACCGGTGGTGCTCGTGCTGCCGGAGGACATGCTGCACCAGAAGGTGGACGCCACTCCCCTGCCCCGCACGCAAGTCTGCCAGGCGGGCGTGACCGCCGAGGCGGCTCAGGCGCTGGCCTCGATGCTGCGCGAAGCCCGGCGCCCGTTCGTGATCGCCGGCGGGCGCTTCAGTCCCGAAGGCGCGCGGGCCCTGCAGGCGTTCGCGGAGCACTGGCAACTGCCCGTGGGCAACGCGTTCCGCTTCCAGGACACCTTCGACAACCATCATCCGCTGTACGCCGGCGACGTCGGCATAGCGATCAATCCCAAGCTGGCCCGAACCATCCGCGACAGCGATCTCGTGATCGCGATCGGCGCCCGGCTCGGCGAGATGACCACCAGCGGCTACTCGCTGCTGTCCGTGCCGCGGCCGGTGCAGAAGCTGGTCCACATCCACCCTTGCGCCGACGAGCTGCACCGGGTGTACCAGGCGGACCTCGCCATCTGTGCCACCGCCGACGCGGCCGCGGATTCGCTGCGCGACCTGGCCGCCCCCCCGCAAGTGCCTTGGGCGGACTGGGCGGCGTCGGTGCACGCGGACTACCAAGCCAACGTGCGGCCGCAGGCGCTGCCGGGACTGGACGACAAGGACGCGGCTGGCGTCGACATGCCCGCCATCGTCGCCGCGCTGCAGCGGCAGCTGCCTGCCGACGCCGTGCTGACGAACGGCGCCGGCAACTTCGCGAGCTGGGTGCACCGCTACTTCCGCTATCACGGGCTGGCGAAGGGCTGCAAGACGCAGCTGGCACCGACCAATGGCGCAATGGGCTACGGCATTCCCGCCGCGGTCGCGGCGAGCATCACCACCGGCAGGGTCGCGTTCACCATCACGGGTGACGGCGACTTCCTGATGAACGGGCAGGAACTGGCCACGGCGGCGCAACACGGCGGCAAGCTGATCGTCCTGCTGCTCAACAACGGCATGTACGGCACGATCCGCATGCACCAGGAGCGCGAGTACCCGCGGCGGGTCAGCGGCACCGCATTGGCCAACCCCGACTTCTGCGCCCTCGCCAGCGCCTTCGGCATGCATGCGCAACGCATCGGGAACACGGCGGAGTTCGAGGCCGCGCTGCGGGACGCACTGGCCCGGGAGAACGGGACGCTTCTGGAGATCCGGCTGTCGCCCGAAGTGATCTCCACCCGCACCACGTTGCGCGAGATCACCGAGGAGGCCCTGCGGCGGCCCGCGCGAGGATAACCGTGTGAGACAAAGAAAAAGGATGCCGGACCCGCCGACAGGCTATCGGCAGGCTTGACCCGGCATCCAAGAGGAAACTGGAGTCAGCCCGGGCGGATCAACGCCGATAGGGATTGGCCGGGAATCGGTCGAAGCGGTTGGCGACGCCGTCGCGGTCGTAGTCGCCCCAGGGTCCGCGGAAGCTGGCGCGCTGAGGCCGGTGATGGCGCCAGCCGGCCCGATCGTCCCATCCGTACGCGTTCGCGCCGTATTGCGGCTGCACGACCACCGGGCGCGGCGTGGCATACACCGGCGCCGTCTGCACATGGCCGTACGCGCCCGGCACCTGCACGCCGATGGAGAGGAACACGTCGCTGCGCGCATGGGCCGCCGTTGCGGCGCCCAATGTGCCCAGAACGACGGCGGCGGCGGCGACGGACTTGGCGGAGAGGATTCGTTTCATGGCAAGGCTCCTTGGGTTGGGGTGGATGCATCTTGCGCGGCCGTGCGTGAACGGAAGCTGAACCGGCTGGGTAAAGATTTAGTGAAGGCCGCTGCCTGCGCCGGGCGTTCAACGGCCCGACTCATCGGCCTTGGCTTCAGCCCTTCGTCAGCACCACATGCGATGCTCGCGGCGTGGCGACGTGCTGCGTGCACCGGAATCCGAGCTGGAGCAAATCGATACCGGACAACAGGGCCTCGCCGGTGCCAAGCAGCGAGGGCGACAACACCAGGTGAATCTCGTCGAGCAGGCCCGCCTGCAGGTACTGCCGCACGGTGGCAACGCCGCCGCCCACGCGCACGTCGCGCTCTTGTGCGGCTTCACGCGCGCGCTCCAGCGCCTCATGGATGCCACCGGTGACGAAATGAAAGACCGTGCCGCCCTCCATCGTGATGGACGCGCGCGGGTGGTGCGTGAGCACGAAGGTCGGCACGTGGTAAGGCGGGTTGTCGCCCCACCAGCCCTTCCACTTGTCGTCGAGCCAGGGGCCGCGCACCGGCCCGAACATGTTGCGCCCGAGGATCCAGGCGCCCATGTTGTGCATGGCGCGACGGGCGAACTCGTCGTCCACATCGGTGTCGCCGCCCTCGCCGCCCATCATCTGCCTGAAGGTGCGTGTGTGGAAAAACCATTCATGCAAAGACTCCCCGCCCACGCCCAGGGGTGCTTCCAGGCTTTGCCTGGGGCCAGCGCCGAAGCCGTCGATCGACACCGCGAACGCTTGAACCTTGAGCTTGGCCATGAGAGGTCTCCTGAAGGAAAGCGGCTGTGGAAGGCGGGCCGCGTGGCCGCTACACGTTGACGATCACCTGGAAGCCGCCGAAGATGACCCGCTTGCCGTCGAACGGCATCGGGCTGTGTTCCGGCTGCATCCGCGGGTCGGCCATCGCTTTCTTCATGCCTTCGTCGCGCACGGCACGGGAAGGCCAGGCGATCCAGGAAAACACGACCGTCTCGTCGTCCTTGCGTTGCACGGCCATCGGAAACGACGTGAGCTTGCCCTCCGGCACGTCGTCGCCCCAGCACTCGACCACCGCCAGCGCGCCGTTCTCCTTGAGCACGGCAGCCATGGCTTGCGCGTGCTGCTGGAATTTCTCGCGATTGGCCGTCGGAACGGCGGCAACGAATCCATCGACATAGTTCATACGAAATCTCCTTTGAAGGGCTGCAACGGCGCAGTCCATAAAGGTACGACGAACCAGGGTCGACGTGTTCGACAGGGGCTTGTAACGGCTTGTGCCAGCGACTCCCGTCGGCAGCTTGAGTTCCTCCACCCGATTCGCTATTCCACTATTACTGCGAGCGCACTGACGGTCTTTGCGTCGTCCGGCGTTGACGACGCGAAGTTCCAAGCCGCCCTTATCGCGCAGCCGCTCAGCTAGGAAGACTCTTCGTCGAAATAGTCGCTGTCAATTCTCGGCACCTTCACAGTCCGCGCGGAGACGCCAATCTCGTTGTCGATCATTAGTTCAGCGAGACGACCGCCATCGACTAGAACGATTCGCTCAACGGATTTTGCAAACTCGACGGCCTGTGCCGTATAGCCCGACGTCGTGATGAAAACGCCTTTGTTAGCTCGCTGCCCAGCTAATGCACCGTAGAAACCTTGAACCTCCGGCCTGCCAACGGTCTGTTGCCACCGCTTGGCTTGAACATAGACCTTTTCCAACCCAAGTTTGTCGAGCGAGATAACACCATCGATTCCCCCATCCCCGGAACCGCCGACCCGCTGTAGATCGGCCCGACTCGCGCCGTAACCCATTCGATGGAGAAGATCGAGGACGATCGTTTCGAAAAACGATGGCGACACCGAACCAAGAGTTTCAAGTAATTCGGCAGCGACCGAACGGCGCAACTCGGACACCGCTTCCCCGAGCCGATCGTCGGGACTGGCAACTGCGGACGACAAGGAGGGTGCTTGGCCAAGATTAGGCGAATCGGGGGATGCGTCCTCACTGGAAGGCTTAAGCCGAACATCCATGAAACCGATCGCGAGTTGCTCCGCATCGCGCGTGGAGAGCGGCGCAGGATGGGACTTTGCAAAAGTAAGGCCTTGTTGGGTGAGTTGCCAGTAGCCGCGTCGCGGACTGCTTGACAGACCAGCGCGCTTCAATCTGTCATGCGCCCACCCTGCGCGATTCTTGTAAATTGGCTGTGAGCCGCTCGGCAACAGCACTTGTCGGTCTGCCTCGGATACGGCTAGTGCTTGAGCCGCTGCCTCGTGGGCATCGCGCGCAAGCGCTCCGTTTGGGTTTGCGGCCAGGTAGCGAAGGACGGGCTCAATGAATTTGTCATACGTCGGAACGGTCATGCAAACCTCACGTGAATAAGTGATGGCTAACAGAAGCCGCAAACCACTGACATATCTACCTCCCCGCGATCGCCCTCCCCAACCTCCCCACCCCCTCCTCGATCTTCCCCACATCCGCCGTCGCAAAACTAAGCCTCAGCGTGCTCATATCCGGATTCGCCGCATAGAACGGCGCCCCCGGCACGAAGGCCACGAGTTGCTCGATCGCCTTCTTCGCGAACTCGCCCGCATCTGAAATCTTGCCGCCCGCTCCCGTGAGCCTGGCCCAGAAGAACAGGCCGCCTTGCGGCTGCGTGAATTCGATCGCGTCGCCGAATTCGCGCTTCAGGGCGGCGCCCATGGCGGCGGCGCGCTCGCCGTAGGTCTTGCGCATGCTGACCAGGTTGGCGGGCATGCGGCCGGCGCGCAGGTATTCGGCGGCGGTGGCCTGGGCGAAGGTGCTGGTGTGCGCGTCGCTGAACTGCTTGCACATCGTCGCTTTTGCCAGCAGTTCGGGCTGCGCGATCATCCAGCCCACGCGCAGGCCGGGGCTCAGCACCTTGCTCATGCTGCCGCAGTGCGCGACCCATTCGCGCGCGCCGGGCTGCTGCGCGCACAGCGACAGGATGGACGGCGGCGGCTTCTCGCCGAAGTACAGGTCACCGTACGGGTCGTCCTCGACGATCAGGGTTTCGTAATTCACGGCCAGTTCCAGCACGCGCTTGCGGCGCTCCAGGCTGAGCATGGCGCCGCTGGGGTTGCCGAAGGTTGGAATCAGGTACACGAACTTCGGCTTGTGCTGCACGATCAGCTTTTCCAGCTCGTCCACCTTCACGCCGTTCTCGTCGATCGGCGCGCTGATCAGGTCGGCGCCGTACAGCCGGAAGCACTGGATAGTGGCCAGGAAGGTAGGCCCTTCCACGATCACCTTGTCGCCGGGGCTGATCATGGTCTTGCCCAGCAGGTCCAGCGCCTGCTGGCTGCCGGTGGTGACGATCAGGCCGTCCTGGTTGACGGCGACGCCCTTGGTCGCCATGAAGGCGGAGAGCTGCTCGCGCAGCGGCTCGTAGCCTTCGGTGGCGCCGTACTGCAGCATGCCGCCGGGTTCGCGCGCCAGCGCGGTGTCCACCGCCTGCTTGATGCCCTCTGTGTCGAACATGGCGCTGTCGGGAAAGCCCCCGGCAAAGCTGATGATGCCGGGCTTGCCCAGCAGCTTGAAGAGTTCGCGGATCGCGGAGGTTTCGACGTTGTCCAGTCGGGAGGCAAAGTTCAGGGGCATGGCAAGCTTGAGGATGGGGACGCTATGCGCATGGTAGCGCACCTACTTGACGTGCCCTTCAGGCGTCGCCCGCGACCTCCGGCGCGGATGCGGAGCTCGGACCGGCCGCATCGGGCGGCGATGAATCGACGAAACGCAGCGCGCGGCGTTGAGGGTCGTGGGCCAGCCGATCGATCGCCCTGCGAAGCTTCGCCAGAAGCTCCGGCGCAGCGAGGTGGGGCAGCGGCGCGCGCGCACCGCCCACCCGCAATTGGAGCGTCACGCCGCGCGGCAGCCGGTCGGAGAACTGAAGCCCGTGCGCGACGATGTTGCGCGCCGCGTAGACGGCATGCCGGTGGGTCACCTGGCCTTCCATCACCAGCACCAGGTCGCCGCCTTCCTCGCGCGCGACGGTGTCGGTGTCGGCCGCTTCGCGAGCGACGCATTCGGCCGCGCGCACCCATGCGGCTTCCGCGGCCTCGCGCCCATGCGCCTTGCGGATCGCATCGAGGTTGGCCACGCTCACCCGCAGCACCGCGCCCAGCAGCGAATCGCGACGGCTGCGGCCCAGCAGGTGCTCCAGCTGTTCCATCAGTACGCGATGGTTCCCCACGCCCGTCAAGGGGTCCGTGCGCACCAGCGCCTCCAGTCGCACGCGGTTGTCGCGGCGTTCGCGGCTGCGGAAGTACAGGCCCACCAGGACCAGCGGGATCTCCAGCGCGGCGCCCAGTTGCACGCCGAAGTGCGTCAGGAAGGAGCCGCCCAGCCAGCCGAGGTTGTGCATCAGGGCGAGCATGTCGCCGGCGACGATCGCGGCGACGCCGGCCAGCACCCACAGGCCCACTTCGGGGCGGCGCCGCGCAAACCCGCACAGCACGGCCAGGATGAACGCCATCACCGGCGCGGCGTAGACGCCCGGCGCCCGAAAGAAGCTCGCGCGCCCGAGGATGACGAAGGCCAGTCCCATCAGCACCGAATAAGCCGCCAGCGCGAGCAGCGATCCCGAGACGATCCACCGGCCGCGCTCGGCCACCAGGCTGCGCACGAACAGCGCGGCCCAGCCCACGCTGATCGCCGGGATCAGGATGGAGGCCGTGTCGTTCCACCACGCGTTCGACGTCCATAGGTATTCACCGGCCAGCCCGGAAAGCGAGAGCACGCTCAGTCCGACCAGGACCACGTGCACGGCGTAGTAGAGGTGGATGGGGTCGCGCCACGACAAGGCGTTCGCGACGCTGAGCAGCACCACGAGCAGCGTCAGGCCCACATAGACGCCCAGCGCCAGGTGCCGTAGCTTGGCCGTCTCGATGAAGGCGCCGGCGTCCTGCACCTGCCAGGGCACCCGCACCGGATGACTGTTTTCGATGCGCATGTAAATGGGCGGCGCCTCCCCGGGCTGCACGCTCAGGCCGAAGGTCGGGTAGAGGTAGCGCACCGGCCACTGGTCGACGGGAATGGTGTCGCCCGCCGCCTGCGAACGCCATGTGCCCGCGGCATCGGCGCGGAACATCTCCACCCGCTGCACGCCGGGGATCGACACCGTCAGCACCGCTTGCGCGGCCGCACCGACCTGCGGCAGTTGCAGCCGGTACCAGAGCACGCCGCCACCGCCCAATGGCATCACCCGGTCGAAATCGGCGGGCCGGCCGTGGCCGGCTGCGAATTCGCCACGCGCCTGCTCGAAGGCGGCACGCCCCGAGGCGTCGATCCAGTACTGCGCATCGATCGGCCCGCGCCCGCCCCATCCCGATGACGCGTGCGCCTGGACCGCGGCCGGGCATGCAGCGGCCGCGAACGCCAGCAGCACGCGCATCAAGAACACAAGCCCGGGAGGACACCCCTTCACCAGCCACTCTCCTCAGCCATACGGTGGGTGGCGCATTGTCGCGCCTCACGGCCGAGCTTGGAAAATGTTTTGTGGCGCTCAGCGCCTCGCGAGCTTGCCCGCTTCGGCGCGGGTGAAGTCCATGAAGGCGCGCACCGCCGGCGACAGGTGCTTGCCCACCGGGTAGGCGAAGTGCCAATGGCCCTCCAGCGGAAACCCCTCCACGTCCAGGCACGCGAGCCCGGCCGGTTCCGGTTCCAGGCCCAGCGTGTAGCGCGGCAGCACGGAGACGCCGAGTCCGGCCAGGATGGCTTCGCGGATGGCCTCGTTGCTGCTGAGCTCCATGCAGGTGCGCGGCGCCAGGCCGCGGCGGGCGAACGCCGCCAGGGCGGCGCTGCGCGTGCTGGACCCGTCCTCGCGCATGAGGAAGGGCTCCAGCGCGAATCGCGCGAACGGGATGCGCTCGCCGGCCAGCGGATGATCGGCGCGGGCGACCACGACCAGCGGATTGGGCAAGACGGACTGCAGCACGACGTCGCCCGACGGCCGCGGATCGGCCAGCAGGTACAAATCGTCCTGGTTGCGGTGCAGCCGCCCCATCAGTGCCCTGCCGTTGTCGATGAACAGGCTGGTGCGGATGCCCGGATGCCGCTGCACGAACGCTGCGAGCAGGCGCGGCGCGAAATAGCGGGCCGAGGACGTCGCCGCCAGCCCCAGGTGGCCCGTCTCCAGTCCGCGCATGTCGGCCAGCGCGTCTTCCAGCGATCCGAGCGCGCGGAAGATGTCGTTGCAGCCGTCGAACACGCGGCGCCCGACGTCGGTCGGGTACATGCGCTTGCCCACCTGCTCGAGCAGCGGCGAGCCGATGGTCTCGGTCAGCTTCTTGAGCTGCACCGACGCCGTCGGCGGCGCGATGTGCAGCTCATCGGCGGCGCGCGCGAGGCTGCCCAGGCGCACGCTGGCCTCGAACAGCCGCAGCTGCGGCAGCGTCCCGTGTTTCAGGTAACGGCGGATGCTCACTTGCGGCATGGCGGAATCCTTTGCAAAAAACGCTGCCACGCGCCGCTTCGGAAATGACAGCGGCCTTACCTCAAGGATGAAGGCCGCTGACAGGGAAGGCGCCTTCACCCGTTGGGCAAAGGTCTCGCCCGCATTGCTCCGTGCAATGCCGCCGCGACCGAGGCTTGCGCCTGTCTTGACGATCGCGGCGTAGCGGCCCGATGGGCCGCCGAAGCTACTCCCCTTTGGAGGGATGTCCGGTGTCTCCACCGGACATATTACTTGTAGCAGAAGCGCAAACGCGCGTCAACGCGCACCCGGCCGCGGATCGTTCAATAAACGTAATGGTGACCTTCACCATTCGCGCGAATCCTTCCGGTTTCTTGAACCCTTGCATGACAAAGTTCAAGTTTTCTTCGCAGCAGCCTCCAACCATAGTCAAGCCACGGGGAGGGACCCCGCAAGGAGGCCATTCATGCACGACAAGCATTCGCACGGCAAACCCGTGGAGCAGCTCGTCAGTGACTTCGAAACCCACCTGGACCACGGCCTGACGCGCCACGAGGCCGCGCAGCGCCTGCACAGGCATGGCGGCAACGAACTGCGCGAGCGCCCCCGGCCCGGCTTTTTCGCCCTGCTGCTGGCGCAGTTCAACAACTACCTGGTCATCATCCTGGTGATCGCGGCGCTGGTGTCGTTGGCGCTGGGCGAGTACGTGGACTCCGTCGCCATCATGTTCATCGTGGTGCTGAACGCCGTGGTCGGCGTGGTCCAGGAATCGAAGGCCGAGCAGGCGCTCGCGGCGCTCAAGAAGATGTCGGCGCCGAACGCGGCCGTGATCCGCGACGGGCACCAGCAGGTCGTCGCCAGCCGCGACATCGTCGCGGGCGACATCGTGCTGCTGGAAGCGGGCAACTTCGTCCCCGCCGACCTGCGTCTGGTGCAGACCGTCAACCTCAAGATCGAGGAGGCCTCGCTCACCGGCGAATCCGTGCCGGTGGAAAAGAACGCCGGCGTCGTGCTCGACAAGGAGATCCCGCTGGGCGATCGCGCCAACTCGGCCTTCATGGGCACGCTGGTCACCTACGGGCGCGGGCGCGGGCTGGTCACCGCCACCGGCATGAACACGCAGATCGGCCTGATCGCCGAGATGCTGCAGTCCTTCGAGGACGAGGACACGCCGCTGCAGCGCAAGCTCGCGCACCTGGGCAAGGTGCTGGGATCGGCCTGCCTGGCGATCTGCGCCGCCGTGTTCGTCTACGGATTGTTCCGCGACACGCATTTGTCGGACGCCTTCCGCAACGGGTTCCTGGCCTACCTGGTAGCCGAGCAGAAGGACATCGTCAACCTCTTCATGGTCGCCGTGAGCCTGGCGATTGCCGCGGTCCCCGAGGGGCTGCCGGCGATCGTCACGATCTGCCTGGCGCTGGGGATGCAGCGCATGATCCGGCACCACGCGCTCATCCGCAGGCTGCCGGCGGTGGAAACGCTGGGGTGCGCCACGGTCGTGTGCTCGGACAAGACCGGCACGCTCACGCAAAACGAGATGACCGTGGTGCAGGGCTGGACGGGTGGCCGGCGGCTGCGCCTGACCGGCGAGGGCTACGCTCCGGCCGGCCAGTTCTTCGCGGGCGGCCACCCCTTCGATCCGCGCGCGAATCCAGACGCCACGCGCCTGCTGGAAGGCGCGATGCTGTGCAACGACGCCCGGCTCGAGGAGAGCTGCGACGACCAGGGCGCCGTCACCTGGCGCATCATCGGCGACCCGACCGAGGCGGCCATGGCGGTCGCGGCGGCGAAGGCCGGCTATCAGCGCGACGGCCTGGAAGCGGCCTGGCCACGCGTGCGCGAGATCCCGTTCGATTCCGACCGCAAGCGCATGACCACCATCCACAGCAGGTCCGGTGCCGACCCGGCGGTCATCGCGTACGTGAAGGGCGCGCCCGACGTGGTGCTCGACCTGTGTACGCACAGCCTGCAGGACGGCACCCCCGTGCCGCTCACGCCCGCCATGCGCGAGACGATCCTCGGCCAGAACCATGAGATGGCGAGCGACGCGCTGCGCGTGCTCGCGGTGGCCTGGCGGCCGCTGCCGGAAGTGCCCGACAGCGTGACGCCGGCCGAGGTGGAGCACGACCTCGTGTTCGCCGGGCTGCTGGGCATGATGGACCCGGCGCGCCCCGAGGTGGTCGAGGCGCTGAAGGTCGCGCGCGGCGCCGGGCTCAAGAGCATCATGGTGACCGGCGACTACAAGGACACCGCCGAGGCGATCGCGCGCGACATCGGCCTGCTCACGCCGGGCGGGCTGGTGCTGACCGGCGCCGAGCTGGACCGGCTCAGCGACCAGGAGCTGGCGGACAAGGCCGACCGCATCGACGTGTGCTGCCGCGTCTCGCCACAGCACAAGACGCGCATCGTGGATGCGCTCAAGTCGCGCGGCCATGTGGTGGCGATGACTGGCGACGGCGTCAACGACGCGCCCGCGCTCAAGCGCGCCAACATCGGCGTGGCGATGGGGATCACCGGCACCGACGTCGCGAAGCAGACCGCCGACATGGTGCTGACCGACGACAACTTCGCCAGCATCGTCGCGGCTATCGAGCAGGGCCGCATCATCTACTCGAACATCCGCAAGTTCGTCTACTTCCTGCTGGCGTGCAATGTGGGCGAGATCCTGATCGTGTTCGGCGCCATGCTGTTCGGGCTGCCGATCCCCCTGCGCCCGGTGCAGCTGCTGTGGCTCAACCTGGTCAGCGACGGCGCGCCCGCGCTCGCGCTCGGGCTGGAAAAGGGCGACGACGACATCATGAAGCAGCCGCCGCGCTCGCCCCGGGAGCACGTCATCAACCGCGACATGGCCATCGGCATCGGGGTGGTGGCCGCGGTCGACGCCATGGCGATACTGGGCGTGTTCTTCCTGGCGCTGCAGCGCTACCCGGGCCATGTCGAGGCGGCGCAAACCATCGCCTTCCTGACGCTGTGCTGCTCGGAGCTGCTGCGCGCCTTCACCGCGCGCTCCGAATACCACAGCATTTTCTCCATCGGCCTGGGCAGCAACCGTTGGATGGTCTGGGCCGTTGCGGTATCCTTTGCGCTGGTGCTCGCCGTGGTGTACGTGCCATTCCTGCGGCCGTTCTTCGACACCGTGCCGCCGGGTCTGGACGACTGGATGCTGATGCTGCCGTTCTTCATCGCGGCCCCGCTGGCCATGGAACTGCTCAAAGCCTATTTCCGCCGCGTCGCGGCCAAGGCTGCCCAGGCAGCCGGGGCGCCGGCGCGCGCGGCGGCGCGCCTGACCGGCTTTGCGCCCGCCCCCGTTCCCCGCAAGCCGGCGCGCCGCGCGCGCCCGGAAGGCGCGGCCATGAAGATCCTGCTTCCCGTCAGCGCCTCGCCCAACTGCCGGTTCGCCGTCAAACAGGTGGTGAGCCGCTTCATGAACGACAGCACGATGGACGTCCACCTGCTGAACGTGCAGCCGCCGCTCAACCGGCACATCTCGCGCTTCCTGGGCAAGCGCACGCTGCGCGAATTTCACCGCAGCGAATCCGAAAAGGCGCTGCGCCCCTGCATCGAGGTCCTCGACAGTTTCGGCATTCCCCATGCCGTGCACATGGAGGTGGGCGAACAGGCCGAGATCATCACCCGGCTGGCCAAGCGCCTGCACTGCGACGAGATCGTGATGAGCACCGCGCGCAAGAACTCCCTGACGCGCCTGATCGAGAGCTCGGTCACCAA
>JAMPXR010000501.1 GCA_023701085.1 Ramlibacter sp.
AAAGTGGGGCAAAGTGTCATTTCCGACGCTTTGCCAAGCCGTTCAGGGGGAAGGATGTTCCAGGGAGCCGCAGCGCTCAGTCTCGATGCGAAGGGTCGCCTGGCGATTCCGGCTCGGCATCGGGACGCCCTGACGCCTGACGGTGCGCCGCTGGTGATGACGGTGCATCCGCATCGCTGCCTCCTCGTCTATCCGCTGACGGCCTGGGAGCCGATCCGCGAGAAGATCACCAATCTGCCCGGCATGGACCAGGGCACCCTCACGTTCAAGCGCATGCTGGTCGGCTTCGCCCAGGAAGAAACCCTGGACGGTGCCGGACGCGTGCTCGTCGCGCAGTCGCTGCGTCAGTTCGCGGGGCTGGACAAGCAGGTCTGGTTGGTCGGTCAGGGGACGCATTTCGAACTGTGGTCCGATGCCGGCTGGCAGAAGCAGCAGGAGGCGATGCTGGCGCTGGCCGACAATCCTCTGCCTGCCGGCCTGGAGAACTTCGTCCTATGAGCGTCCCCGCACGGCCGCCCGAAGGGGGCGCTCCCTCTCTCGGGGAGGATGTCGCGCAGCGACCGGAGGGCAGTTCAGTGAACGCTCCGCTGCAGCACGTCACCGTGCTCCTCGGCGAGGCGGTGGACGCCCTGGCGGTGAAGCCGGATGGCATCTACGTCGATGGCACCTTCGGTCGTGGCGGTCACAGCAGTGCGGTGCTGGCGCGCCTCGGCGCGACCGGCCGCCTGATCGCTTTCGACCGCGATCCGCAGGCGATTGCCGCGGGTCGTGCCATCGCCGACCCCCGTCTCGAACTGGTCCATGCGCCTTTCAGCGAGCTGGCCGAGGTGCTCGACCGGCTGGGTGTGACCGAGATCGACGGCGTGCTGCTCGATCTGGGCGTTTCGTCGCCGCAGCTGGACGACGCTGCGCGCGGCATGAGCTTTCGCTTCGACGCGCCGCTCGACATGCGCATGGACACCAGCCGCGGCCAGACCGTGGCGGACTGGCTGGCGGAAGCCTCCGTCGCCGAAATCACGGAGGTCATCAGGGAATATGGGGAAGAACGGTTTGCTCATGCGATTGCAAAGGCGATTGCAGCTGCTCGGACAGGGGGGGCTATTGCAACCACTGGACAGCTTGCCGCGATCGTGGAAAAAGCGGTCCGGACACGCGAGCCGGGGCAGCACCCGGCGACGCGCAGCTTCCAGGCTTTACGGATTTTCATTAATCAAGAGCTCGAGGAGCTGAGCCGCGTTCTGCCGGACTGCGTGGCGCGCCTGCGTGCTGGCGGCCGGCTGGTGGTGATCAGCTTTCATTCGCTCGAAGACCGCATCGTCAAGCGCTTCATGCGTGACGAAGCGCGTCCGCCGCAGCTGCCGGCGCGCTTGCCGGTGCGGGCTGCGGACCTGCCGCCGCCGCGGCTGCTGCTGGTCGGCAAGGCGCAGCGTCCGGGTCCGGCTGAAGTGGCCGCCAATCCGCGCGCGCGCAGCGCGGTGATGCGGGTGGCCGAACGCAGCGGGGTGGCCGCATGATCCGTTTCGACGCCATGCTGGTCGCACTCGCGGTGGCCAGCGCGCTCGGCGTGGTGGCGGCCCAGCACCAGTCGCGCAAGCTCTACATCGAGTTGGAGCGCGAGATGGCGCGTGCCCACAGCCTGGAAGTGGAGTGGGGGCAGCTGCAGCTCGAGCAGAGCACCTGGGCGGCGCATGCCCGCGTCGAGAAACTCGCCCGCGAAAAGCTCGGAATGCGTCCGCCGGCACCCGGTCAGGTCGTGGTGGTGGAGCCGCAATCGTGAAGAAGCAGCGCACTGTCACCTTCAATCACAATCCCCTGCTCAAGCGCGAGCTGCCCGCCTGGCGTGCGCGCTTTGTCCTCGTCATGCTGATGGGGTGCTCGCTCGCGCTGGTTGGCCGCGCGCTCTATTTGCAGGGCGTCAACAACAGCTTCCTGCAGGCCAAGGGCGAAATGCGCTACGCCCGTGTCCTCGAAGTGCCCGCCACGCGCGGACGCATCTCGGACCGCAACGGCGACATGCTCGCGGTGAGTACGCCGGTACGTTCGATCTGGGCGATCCCGGCCGATGCCCGGCTCGAGGCGGCGGACGCGCGCAAGCTCGCCACGCTCCTGGAAATGGATGTGCGCGAGCTGAATGAGAAGCTGGCGCCGGGGCGCGACTTCGTCTATCTCAAGCGCCAGCTGCCGCCCGAAGTGGCCGACCGCATTGCCGCGCTCAAGCTGCCTGGCGTGCATCAGCAGCAGGAGTACCGTCGCTACTACCCCGGCGGCGAAGTGACTGCCCACATGCTGGGTTTCACGGGCGTCGAGGATCGCGGCCAGGAAGGTATCGAGCTCGCCTACGAGAAGCTGCTGGCCGGCGTGCCCGGATCCCGCCGGGTGATCAAGGACCGGCGCGGACGCATCGTCGAGGACGTCGAGTCCATTCGCCCGCCGCGCGACGGCGAGGACATTTCGCTGGCGATGGACGGCAAGATCCAGTATCTCGCCTACACCGCATTGCGCGACGCGATGCAGCTCCACAAGGCCAAGGCTGGCGCCGCCGTGGTGCTCGATGCACGTACCGGCGAGATCCTCGCGCTTGCCAACGCGCCGACCTACAATCCGAACAACCGGGCCAATCTCACCGGTGCGCAGTTGCGCAACCGCGTGTTTACCGACAGCTTCGAGCCGGGCTCGGTGATGAAGCCCTTCATCGCCGGCCTCGCGCTGGACCAGGGCAAGGTCAAGCCGACGACCGTGATAGATACCTCGGCCGGCCGCA
>JAMPXR010000025.1 GCA_023701085.1 Ramlibacter sp.
GATTGGCTGCGCCCCAAGGGCTGCCTTAAAACAACAGCCGCAACAATGCGGGCTTGCGGCGATGCTACTACGGCCACCGCGAATGCGGCGGGTGGCCGTGCCGGGCGCGCGGCCTCTTGAACCAGGGCGCGCAGGGGATCGAACGAAAATCCACCGCGGACAGTTCAGCCCGCCAGCACCTCGGCGTTGAATTCCTCGATCAGCTTGTCCAACTCCGCCGACTGCGTGCGCAAACAAGCCCAGTAATCGCGGTGGTCGCTCCACTGCGCGCGCAATTCGTCCACGGACTTGCCCAGTTGCTCGACCCAGGAGAAGTACTTGAGCTGGTGCACGCGCCGCTTGTCGACCTGCGACAGCTCCAGCACGTGGTCGATGGACAGCCCGGCCAGCCGGTCGTAGTCCCGGTCGGCCTGGCGCTGGTCGTAGGCGCCGCGCTGCGCATTGAGTTCGGCCAGCCGGCTTTGGTACATCGCCATCGAGTCGGTGAACACGGTGAAGACGACGTCGCGCTCGCCCAGCTCGTAGTACTTGGCGAACTTGATCGCGCCGATCAGGTTGCCGATCGACGAAATCCCCATCCAGTCGAGCTGCTCCAGCAGGCCGATGGCGACGCCGCTTTCCGCCAGCAGCTTCCTGCCGGCGGGCTCGTTGAACAGGCGCATGAATCGGATCGGCAGTTCATCGTCGACGCCGATGGCCGCGTCTGTTTCGCGCATGTTGTGGATCCAGGGAATGTGCTTGTCGCCAATGCCTTCGATGCGGTGGTCGCCGAAGCCGTTTTCCAGGATGGTCGGGCACTGCAGGGCCTCGCCCACGGCCACCTTGGCGCCGGGGAAGGTGTCGCGCAGGTAAGAGCCGGCCGACATGGTGCCCGCGGAACCGGAGGCGAGCACCGCGCCGGCCACGGCATCGCCCGGCCGCGCGATGGCCCTGAACACTTCCGCCATGGCCGGACCGGTCACGTTGTAGTGCCACAGTGCGTTGGGCAGCTGGTCGAACTGGTTGAAGATCACCGCGTCGGGCCGGGTGCGTTCCAGCTCGATGCACTTGTCGAAGATTTCCTTGACATTGGATTCGCAGCCCGGCGTGGCGATGACTTCCTCGGCCATGGTGCGCAGCCACGCGAAACGTTCCTGCGACATGCCCTCGGGCAGGATCGCGACCGAGGGACAGGACAGCAGGCGGGAAATGTAGGCGCCGCCACGGCAGTAATTGCCGGTGCTCGGCCAGACCGCCTTCTGCGTCGTGGGATCGAAGCGGCCGGTCACGAGCTCCGGCAGCAGGCAGGAAATGGCCGGCCCCACCTTGTGCGCGCCGGTCGGAAACCACTTGCCGGCGATGCCGACGATGCGCGCCCGGCTGCCGGTGATCGCGCGCGGCAGCTCGATGAAGTTCACGCCGCCGAAGCCGCCGCCCTTCTCGACCGGTTCGTTGTGCCAGTTGATGCGAAACAGGTTGCGCACGTGCACGTCCCACATGCCGATGCCCGCCAGCTCGCGCTTGACGGACTCGGGAATCAGCGCCGGGTCGCGCATCTGGGCATAGGTGGGCAGGATGATGCCGTTGTCGCGGCAGCGCCGGATGTTCTTCCTGCGCTGGGCGTCGTCTATCTTCAGGTCGATCATTGCTGGGTCCTCATGTGCTCAGTCCGAGGCCTCGCGCCGCGGACGCTATGTCTTTCAAGCCGGTGCCGGTGATCAGCACCACGCAGTCTTCCTCTTGGGGCAATCGGTCGCGCACCTTGAGCCAGCCCGCGAAGGCGGCGCTCGAGGACGGCTCCGCGAACAGGCCCGATCCGGCGGCCAGCGTTCTTTGCGCCGCCAGGATCTCCGGATCCGACACCAGGACGGCCTGCCCGCCATGGCGCCTGAGCTTGCCCAGCGCATGGACGCCATTGCGCGGCACATCGACGGCGATGGAATCGGCCACCGTCTTCGAAGGTTTGGGCGCGCAGAACGCGTCGCTGCCGGACGCGGCCGAGCTCCAGGCGCGCGCGATGGCGCTGGAGCCGGTGGCCTGGCACGCCCAGATCACCGGGATCTTGCCGATCCGGCCCAGCTTCAGCAGGTCCTCGAAGCCCTTGTACACGCCCGCCAGGATGACGCCGTCGCCCGCCGGAACGAAGACATGGCCGGGCGCGCCGGCGCCGGCCGCGAGCAAGTCCTCGACGATTTCGAAAGCGACCGTCTTCTTGCCTTCGATCGTCAGCGGGTTGTAGGCCGTGTTGCGCGACAGCGACCCGGACTTCTTCGAGTAGCCGAGCGAGAGATCGAAGGCCTGGTCGTAGTTGCCGTCCACCGACACCAGCTCGGCCCCGTATTGCAGCACCTGGATGCGCTTGGCAATGGGAGCGGCCGCGGGCAGGAACACCTTGACCGCGAGGTCCGCCGCCGCGCCGACCGCCGCCATGCTCGAGGCCGCATTGCCCGTCGATGCGAGCACGACTTCCCGCAGGCGATGCTTTTTCGCGAACGCGGCGACCAGGTAGGAAGCACGGTCCTTGAACGATCCGGAAGGGTTGCAGCTGTCGTCCTTGAGCCAGAGCCCCGGGGCCGCGAACTCGCGCCGCAGCCGCTGGGGCGCCCACAGCGGCGTGTTGCCCACCGGAATGGCGGGGAACCACTCGGGCTCGACCGGCAGGGGAATGCCGCGCGGCTGCGCCTCACCCTCCCACTGCGCCTCCAGGATGCCTTCGAGCGGACGATCGGCCTGCTGCGCCTGCGCGCAGCGCTCGCAGAGGTAGCGGCCGGGAACGATGTCGTAGGTGGTGCCGCAGGTGGCGCAGCGGTAATGCCATTTCATGCGAGGTCTCTCACTGCGGCGGCAGGATCGCGCCCTTGCGTTCGACGAGCATGCGGTAGTGCTCCGGCTGGCGGTGCAGGGCGAAATTGAAGACGCTGTTCTTGTACGAGTTGCACAGGTCCAGGTCGCAGCGCGCCACCGCCAGCTCGTCCTCCACGGTGGTGCAGGCGCCCACGATCTCGCCCGAGGGCGCGATGATCGAGCTGTTGCCGATCATGTCGCAGCCTTCCTCGCAGCCTGCCTTGGCCACCCCGATGACCCAGGTGCCGTTCTGGTAGGCGCCCGATTGCATGACCAGCTGGTTGTGGAAATGCGAGAGGTTGTCGTGCACCGGCGCGGGCGGGTTGTGCACCGGCGTGTTGTAGCCCAGCATGACCATCTCCACCCCCTGCAGGCCCATGACGCGATAGGTTTCCGGCCAGCGGCGGTCGTTGCAGATGCACATGCCCATGATGCCGTTGTAGGCGCGCGTCACGTTGAAGCCCAGGTTGCCGGTTTCGAAATAGCGTTTTTCCAGGTGCTGGAAGCGGCGCCACGGTTCGTGCTGCGCGTGGCCGGGCAGATGGATCTTGCGGTACTTGCCGACGATGCGCCCGCCCTGGTCGACCAGGATCGAGGTGTTGAAGCGGCGCGTGCGGCCCTCCTCCTGCGTCAGCTCCGCGTAGCCCAGGTAGAAACCGATGCCCAGGCGCTGCGCTTCCTCGAACAGCGGGCGCGTCACCGGGCCCGGCATCTCGTGCTCGAAGAAGCTGTCGACCTCCTCCTGCGATTCCATGTACCAGCGCGGAAAGAACGTGGTCAGCGCCAGTTCCGGGAACACCACCACGTCGCAGGCCATGGCATGAGCTTCGCGCAGCAGCGCCAGCAGGCGGCGCACCACGCTCTCGCGCGAATCGGCGCGCTGGATCGGCCCCAGTTGCGCGGCGCCGACTTTCACGATCCTCGTCATAGGTTCATTCCTTTGTAGCTTCAATTCGCCAGCGCCAGCAGCGTGTGCAGCAGCACGTTCGCGCCCGCCTCCAGGTCCGCTGGCGCAGTGAATTCCTGCACGTTGTGGCTGATGCCGCCCACGCTGGGAACGAAGATCATCCCGGCCGGGCAGACGCGCGCCAGCATCTGCGCGTCGTGCCCGGCGCCGCTGGGCAGGCGGCGCACCGAATGGCCGAGCTTTCGCGCGGTCGCTTCCACCAGGTCGACGACGGCCGGATCGAACGCCACCGGCTCGAAGCGCGCCAGCGAGCGGTGCGCCAGCGTGACGCCTTCGTCCCGCGCGATGCGGGCGGCGCAGGCATGCAAGCGCTGCTCGGCCACCCGCAGCGCCGACTCATCGGTGTTGCGCAGGTCCACGGTGAAGACCGCGCGGTTGGCGATGACATTCACCAGGTTGGGCGACAGATTGATGGCGCCCACGGTGGCCACCTGGTCGCCGCCGAGCGAGCGGGCGATCTCGCGCGCATGCTGGGCGATTGCACAGGCGACGTAGCCGGCGTCGTGCCGCATGCGCATGGGCGTCGTGCCGGCATGGTTGGACACGCCGGTCACCGTGAACTCGGTCCAGGAGATGCCCTGCACGCCCTGCACCGCGCCTAGGGTGATGCCTTCGTGGTCCAGCACCGGCCCCTGCTCGATATGCAGCTCCACATAGGCGTGCACCTTCGCGTTGCCGCAGGGCGCGCTGCCGCGGTAACCGATGCGCGAGAGGCAGTCGCCGACCGGCTCGCCGTCGATGCCCACGGTGGCCAGCGCCGTCTCCAGCGGCAAGCCGCCGACGTACACCAGGCTGCCCATCATGTCGGGGTTGAAGCGCGCGCCTTCCTCGTTGGTGAAGAAGGCCACCGCCAGCGGGCGGCGCGTGACCACGCCGGCGTCGCGCAGCGTGCGCATCACTTCCAGGCCCGCCAGCACGCCGAGGTTGCCGTCGTAGCGCCCGCCGGTGCGCACGGTGTCGATGTGCGAGCCCGCCATCACCGGCGCGCCCGCCTCGGCGCCGGCCATGACGCCGACCACGTTGCCGATCGCGTCGACCGTGACTGCCAGGCCGAGCTCGCGCATCCAGCCGGCCACCAGGTCGCGCCCGGCGCCGTCCTCGGCGCTGAGCGCGAGGCGGCAGACGCCGCCGCCTTCGATCGCGCCCACGGCGCCAAGCTGCGCGATGCGCGCCGCGAGACGGTCCGCGTCGATGCGCAGGCGATCCGTTGAATTTTCAGTGCCGATGACCATGTGTCGCCGCCCTTATACGGTCAATGCCGGATGTCGCCCAGCGCCTGGTGCAGATTCTCGATCGATTCCAGGCGTTGCCTGCCTTTCCTGCCCGCTTCCCGGGCCACCGCCGCGCACAGGTAGCTGACGATGCTCACGGCCGCCACGTAGGAATCGAAGACCGAGGCGCCGCCGGTGCGGCAGGGCACGACGGCGTCGCCGGGGCGCGACAGCGACGGCATGCCCGGGCTGGCAAGGAAGACGAACTGCGCGCCGGCGTCGCGCGCCGCGTCGATGATGGCCTGCAGGAAGGCGGAACGGCGGCGGAAATCGACCACCAGCAGGACGTCGCCGCGGCGCAGCGAGGCCAGGTCCTCGGCCAGCGTCATGGCCGCGCCCGGCAGCGAAGCCACGTCGTCGCGCACCTGTGCCAGCAGGTAGGCGGCATAGGCCGCGACGAAATGGCCGTTGCGCAGGCCCACCACGCGCACGCGCGGCGCCTTCGCCAGGCGCCCGATGGCCTGTTCGAGCACGACGCCGCCGGCTTCGCCGAAGCTCTCGGAGAGGTTTCTCAGGTCGGCCGCGACGTGCCGCGACAGGGCATCCGACCTGCGTTCCTTGGGATCGACGCCCGCCAGCGCGTACAGCGGCGACGCCAGATGGGCCTCGGCCCGGGCCTGGCGGCGCGCGTGCTCGAAACTCTGGAAACCGATGCGCCGGAAGAAGCGCGCGGCGGTCGCCTTGGAAACCGACGCGTCCGCGGCCAGCTCGGTGGCCGAGTAGCTGGCCAGATGGCCCAGGCGGCCCAGCACCGTGTCGGCGAGCTTCTGCTCGCCCGGCGGCAGCCCCTCGTAGGCCGCCATGATCGATTCGCGGATCGTCGGTTCGGCTTGCCGCATGCTATGAAACAATAATTTCATGCGGATGATTGCATAGAACAATTGTTTCGTCAAGTCAACGGCTGCAGCTCAACTGCTGCCGGCCTCATGCGCCCTTAATCGCCAGCTAAGACGGCGCTAAGCGCCAGCTAAAGACGCGCGCCTACAGTCACCGCACGGTCAACGCGAGGAACACAGCGCCAAGGCCGCCGAAGCCCAACCGGGCGCACCCACCACCGATGCCCATTGAAGGATGAAGACCATGAAATTCAAGACCCTCTCCGCCGTTCTGGTCGCCCTCGCCGCCACCAGCGCCTTCGCCGAAACGCCCACCGTGGTCAAGGATGACTTCGTGTCCACGCGCAGCCGCGCCGAGGTGCAGGCCGAGCTGTTCGCCTACCAGAAGGCCGGCGTGAACCCCTGGTCCAGGTCGTACAACCCGCTGGCGGGTTTTCGCAGCGCCACCAGCCGTGACCAGGTGATCGCCGAGTACATCGCTTCGCGCGATGAGGTCGCCGCGACCCACGGCGAGGACAGCGGCTCGGCGTACTTCGCGCAGGCGCATCGCAACGGTGCCGCCACCACCCTGGCGGGCACCCCCGTCAGCGCGCAGTAAGCGCATCGCAAGCCGGGCGGCCGTCATCGACACCTGGGCCGGACGCGCCGCGCCGCGCCGCGCCTGGGGCCGCACGCTCGAAAGCGCGAAATCGGGTATCGTCGCGCGCATGCAGGAATCCATCATCTCGGTCTCGGGTCTCTCGAAGACCTATGGGACAGGATTCCGCGCGCTGAGCAACGTCGACCTGGAGATCCGCCGTGGCGAAATCTTCGCGCTGCTGGGGCCCAACGGAGCCGGCAAGACCACGTTGATCAGCATCGTCTGCGGCATCGTCACCGCCAGCGCAGGCCGGGTGTTGGTCGACGGCCATGACATCGCCCGCGACTGGCGCGCGACGCGCTCGCTGATCGGCCTGGTGCCGCAGGAGCTGACCACGGAAGCTTTCGAATCGGTGTGGAACGCCGTCTCGTTCAGCCGCGGGCTGTTCGGCAAGCCGGCCAAGCCGGCCCACATCGAAAAGGTGTTGAAGGACCTGTCGCTCTGGGACAAGCGGGACAACAAGATCATGACGCTGTCCGGCGGCATGAAGCGCCGGCTGCTGATCGCCAAGGCCCTGTCGCACGAGCCGCGCATCCTCTTCCTGGACGAACCGACGGCCGGCGTGGACGTGACCCTGCGCCAGGAGATGTGGCGGCTGGTGCGCGCGCTGCGCGACACCGGCGTCACGATCATCCTGACCACGCACTACATCGACGAGGCCGAGGTGATGGCGGACCGCATCGGCGTCATCAACCGGGGCGAGATCATCCTGGTGGAGGAGAAGACCGAACTGATGCGCAAGCTCGGCCAGAAGCAGCTGACGCTGCAACTGCAGCAGCCGATGGCGGCCATTCCGGCGCAGCTTGCGGCGCTGCCCCTGGAACTGTCGGGCGGCGGCGACGAGCTGACCTACACCTACGACGCGCACACCGAACATTCGGGCATCGCGGCGCTGCTGGGGCACCTGGACCGGGCCGGCATCGCATTCAAGGACCTGCACACCCGGCAGAGTTCGCTGGAGGACATCTTCGTCAGCCTGGTGAGGCCATCGCCATGAACCTGTACGCAGTGCGCGCGATCTACCGCTTCGAGATGGCGCGCGCCTGGCGCACGCTGCTGCAAAGCATCGTCTCGCCGGTGGTCTCCACGTCGCTGTACTTCGTGGTGTTCGGCGCGGCGATCGGCGCGCGCATCCCCGAGGCGGGCGGGGTCAGCTACGGCGCCTTCATCGTGCCCGGCCTGGTGATGATGGCGCTGCTGACGCAGAGCGTGTCCAACGCGTCGTTCGGCATTTACTTCCCGAAGTTCACGGGCACCATCTACGAACTGCTGTCGGCGCCCGTGTCCACCCTCGAGATCCTGCTGAGCTACGTCGGCGCCGCCGCCACCAAGTCGATCATCCTGGGCGTGATCATCCTCGCGACCGCCGCGCTGTTCGTGCCCCTGACCATCCTGCATCCGGGCTGGATGCTGCTGTTCATGGTCCTCACGGCCGTGACCTTCAGCCTGCTCGGGTTCATCATCGGCATCTGGGCCGATGGTTTCGAGAAGCTGCAGTTCGTGCCGACCCTGATCATTACGCCGCTGGCGTTCCTGGGCGGCAGCTTCTATTCCATCGACATGCTGCCGCCGCTGTGGCAGAAGCTGAGCCTGTTCAACCCGGTCGTGTACCTGATCAGCGGCTTCCGCTGGAGCTTCTACGGCAGCGCGGACGTGGGCGTGGGCATCAGCCTGGCGATGACAGCGCTGTTCCTGGCGATCTGCCTGGCCATCGTCGGCTGGATCTTCAGGACGGGGTACCGGTTGAAGAGCTAGCGTCCGGCGCAGCCCAGCCGCCCAGGTCGAAATGCCGGATCTGGCGCACCTCGCGGGCGAGTTCGGCGCGGAAGTCCGGATGCGCGATCGAGATCAGCGCCTGCGCGCGCTGTTTCAGGTTCAGGCCGTGCAGGTCGACGATGCCGTATTCGGTGGCGACGTATTGCACGTGGCCGCGCGTGGTGACCACGCCGGCGCCGGGCTTGAGCGTGGACACGATGCGCGACACCTGGCCGCCGGCGGCGGTCGAGGGCAGCGCGATGATCGCCTTGCCGCCCTCGGACAGCACCGCGCCGCGGATGAAGTCCATCTGCCCGCCGATGCCCGAGTAGATGCGATGCCCGATGGAATCGGCGCACACCTGGCCCGTCAGGTCGATCTCCAGCGCCGCGTTGATCGCCACCACCCGCGGGTTCTTGCGGATCAGCGCGGTGTCGTTGGTACGGTCGCAGGGGTGGAATTCGACCAGCTGGTTGTCGTGCACGAAATCGAACAGCGCGCGCGTGCCGTTGACGAAGCTCGTCACCGTGCGTCCCGGATGGACTTTCTTGCGCCGGTTGTTCACCACGCCCGACTCCATCAAGGGCACCAGCAGGTCGGAGAACATCTCGGTGTGCACGCCCAGGTCATGCTTGTTGCCCAGGCGGCTCAGTACCGCGTTCGGGATGGCGCCAATGCCCATCTGCAGCGTGGAGCCGTCCTCCACCAGCGCGGCGATGTGCTCGCCGATCCGGTCGGCCTCGGGGCCGATCTCGCCGGCGGGCGCTTGGTGCAGCGGCCGGTCGGTGTGCACGAAGGCCGTGACGCGGTCGAACGGGACGCTGCTCGCGCCGTGCGTGCGCGGCATCTGCTCGTTGATCTCCGCGAGGACGATGGCGGCATGCTCGGTGGCCGTCTTGGCCGCGTCGATCGAGGTGCCCAGCGTGCACAGCCCGTGCTCGTCGGGCGGCGACAGCGACACCAGCGCCGCGTCCAGCGGCACGCGCCGCGTGGCGAACAGCGCGGGCACGTCCGAGAGAAAGACCGGCACGAAGAACGCGCGGCCTTCCTCGACCGGCCCGCGCAGGCCCTGGTCGGTGAAGAGCGGGTTCGAGATGAAGGCGTCGGCGTAATGCGCCTGCGCAAAGCGGCACGGGCCGCTCAGATGCAGGTGGAACAGCTCCACGCCCTCGAGGTCGGTGCGCTCGACCATGGCGTCCAGCAGGGTGGTCGGGGTGGCGGCCGCGCCATGGACGAAGACCTTGTGGCGGCTCTTGAGGTGGGCAAGGACATCGCGCGCGCTGACCGCGCGCCGCTCCCAGCCGGGGTATCGCTTCATGGGTATGGAGGTGGTGATGGGACCGTCGGAGCTTGCAGATTATCAGTTCCGCATTGCGCCGGTCGCGGGCGCGACGCGAAGCGGGGCCCAGCGCGTCCGTTCCGCCTGGGATAAAGTACCTGGAAGTCACCCGACTGTGCTCGAAACCGGAACAAATGGACAAATTCCAGGAGATGCGGGTCTTTGCCGCCGTGGTGGAGGCGGGCAGCTTCGTGGGCGCCTCCGACGCGCTCGACATGTCCAAGCCGGCCGTTTCGCGCTATGTGGCCGACCTGGAGGCGCGGCTGGAGGTGCGCCTGTTGCACCGCACGACGCGCAAGCTCTCGCTCACGCCGGAAGGCGAGGTCTTCTACACGCGCTGCCGGCAGCTGCTGTCCAACATCGAGGAAGCCGAGGCCGAGATCACCTCGCGCAGCGGCGAAGCCACAGGGCAGCTCAAGGTCAGCGCGCCGGTGTCCTTCGGCCTGCTGCACCTGGCGCCGCTGTGGGCCGAGTTCATGGCGCGCCATCCCAAGGTCACGCTGGACCTGACGCTGTCGGACCGGATGGTGGACCTGGTGGAAGAAGGTTTCGACCTCGCGGTGCGCATTGCGCGGCTGCCGAACTCGTCCCTCATCAGCCGCAAGCTCTCGTCCACCCGCATGATCCTGTGCGCCTCGCCCAAGTACCTGAAGAGGCACGGCACGCCGGCGCACCCGTCGGAACTGGCGCGCCACACCATCGCGGCCTACAGCCTGCTGTCGATGGGCGAGGTCTGGGAGTTCGACGGACCGCAGGGACGCGTGGCGATCAAGGTCGACCCCCGCATGCGCACCAACAGCGGCGACACCTGCCGTGCCGTCGCGCTGCGCCATGAGGCGCTCGTGATCCAGCCTTCGTTCCTGGTCGGCGAAGACATCCGCTCCGGCGCCCTGCTGGAGATCCTGCCCGAATTCCGATCCATGGAGATGGGCATCTATGCGATGTACCCGACGCGCAAGCACGTGCTGCCGAAGGTGAGGCTGCTGATCGATTACCTGGTGGAAGCCTTCAAGGTTCCACGCTGGATCGATTGAGCGGCCCCGCGGATAGGCGGGGGCGCTTGCGGCCCCTACAGCCCGCGGGCGCGCGCCAGCAGCAGTTCGCGCTCGCGCGCGTTCGCGGTCAGCGAAGCGGCACGCTCGAACTCGGCCCGCGCCTCGTCCTTGCGGCCCAGTTTCGCCAGCAGGTCGCCGCGCACGCTCGGCAGCCATTGGTAGCTGCGCAGCGATTTCTCGCGCGTCAACCCGTCGACGATTTCCATCCCGGCGGCTGCCCCGAAAGCCATGGCCACCGCCACGGCACGATTGAGCTGCACCACCGGGGACGGCGCCAGCCGCGCCAGCGCGTCGTACAGCGCGGCGATGCGCGGCCAGTCCGTGTCGGCGGCCACATGCGCGCGCGCATGGCAGGCGGCAATGGCGGCCTGCAGGGCATAGGGGCCCAGGCCGCCGGCGCCCAGCGACTCGGCGCGTTCGAGCGCCGCCAGGCCGCGGCGGATCAGCAGCGGGTCCCAGCGGGCCCGGTCCTGCTCCAGCAGCAGCACCGGCCGCCCCGCCGCGTCCACGCGCGCCGCCGCGCGCGAGGCCTGCAACTCCATCAGCGCCACCAGGCCGTGCACTTCCGACTGGCCGGACGCCAGCTCCGCCAGCATCCGGCCCAGCCGCAGCGCTTCGTCGCACAGCGCGGGACGCATCCAGTCCTCGCCGGCCGTGGCGGTGTAGCCTTCGTTGAAGATCAGGTACACCGCCTCCAGCACGGACGCGAGGCGCTCGCCCAGGGCATCGACAGGCGGCAGCTCGAACGGCACGCGCGCCTCGCCCAGCGTGCGCTTGGCACGCACGATGCGCTGCGCGACGGTGGGCTCCGGCACCAGGCAGGCACGCGCGATCTCGTGGGTCGTCAGGCCGCCCAGCAGCTTCAAGGTCAGCGCCACCCTCGCCTCGGTGGACAGCACCGGGTGGCACGCCGTGAAGATCAGCCGCAGCAGGTCGTCGTCGATCCGGTCGGCCCGCGCATCGTCCAGCGCGTCCACGAAATCCGGCACCACCAGCGCCTCCCGCGCTTCCAGGTCGCGGCCGATTTCCTCCAGTTTGCCCTGCAGGGTCTTGTCGCGCCGCAAGCGGTCCAGCGCGCGGTTGCGCGCGGTGGTCATCAACCAGGCGCCCGGGTTGCGGGGAACGCCCTGCACCGGCCAGTGTTCCAGCGCCGCCACCAGCGCGTCCTGCGCCAGTTCTTCGGCCAAGCCGACGTCGCGCACCATGTGCGCCACCCCGGCGACGATCTTGGCGGATTCGAGGCGCCAGACCGTGGCGATCGCCTGGTGCGTGGCCGAATGCATGCGCGGCGCGCGAAGCGGTCGTCGCTAGGCTTGCGGGGGTGCCGCGTGCGGGTCCATGTAGACGAGCTCCCAGCCGTGCCCGTCCAGGTCCTCGAAGCCGTGGCCGTACATGAAGCCGTGGTCCTGCGGTGCGTTGGGCGCCTTGCCGCCGGCGGCCAGCGCCTTGCGCACGAGCTCGTCGACCTCGGCGCGGCTCTCGCACGACAGGCACACCAGCACCTCGGTGCCCTTGCTCGCGTCGGCCACGGGCTTCTTCGTGAAGGTCTGAAAGAACGGTTCGGTCAGCAGCATGGCGTAGATGCCGTCGGCGATCACCATGCAGGCGCCCGATTCATTGGTGAATTGCGGATTGAATCCGAATCCGAGCCGGCCGAAGAACGCCTTGGCGCGTTCGAGGTCCTTGACGGGAAGATTGACGAAGATCTGGCGTGACATGGAACATCCTTTCTGGTCGACGATGACGCCGCCACCGATGGCTTCGCGCCCGGCACGTGCGCCCTCCCTCACTTGACGCCGAGTTCCTTGAAACGGTCGGCGGTCGCGGGCTCGATGAGGTCCTCGAAGTCCTCCATCTCGTAGAGCTGGCGCACCTCGATCTCGGCGTCGCGGTTCTCGCCCACGGGGTTGGGAAAGCGGCGCGACCACTCCAGCGCCTCCGCGCGATCGCGCACCTGGATCAAGGTGTAGCCGGCGATCAGTTCCTTGCTTTCGGTGAACGGCCCGTCCACCACGGTGCGCCGCTGCCCGTCATAGCGCACGCGCCAGCCTTTGCTGCTGGGCTGCAGGCCGGAAGCGTCGAGCAGCACGCCGGCCTTGGCCAGCTGTTCGTGGTAGTCCGCCATGGCGGCGAACAGCTTCTCGCTTTCGTCGGGAAAGCGCCCTGCCTCCGAGTCCGGGGTGGCTTTGACGATGATCATGAATCGCATGGGTGCTCCTTGGCTGTCGGTTTGCGAAGCGGCCGGAAAAGCGCGCTCCTGATCACACGACGAAAGTCGCCGGCGCGGATCGACAGCGCCGGCTACGCATGGCGCTACGTATAGCAGGGGCCCACGGCGCGCACCTCGACCGTGGCCCATTCGGCCGCCGGGCACTCGCGCGCGATCGCGACCGCCTCGTCGCGCGTGGGCACATCCACGAGGAAGAAGCCGCCAATCATCTCCTTGGCTTCGGCGAACGGCCCGTCCAGGACTTGCGCGCGCCCACCGCTGACCGAGACGCGCACCGCGCCATCCTGGGACGCGAGGGACTCCACCGCGCGCAATACGCCGCGCGATCGCAGCTCGGCGGCAAAGCGCAGCATGCGCCCGTACACGGCCTCGCCTTCGACGCGGCCGCGGATCTCGCGCTGGCCTACCCGCTCGTGGATCAGCAGCATGTACGGCATGGGAGGCGCATGATAAGCGACATCCGCAAGCCC
>JAMPXR010000502.1 GCA_023701085.1 Ramlibacter sp.
AGCGGCGGCCACGGCCCGGCCGCACAGCCAGTTCGCGCCCGACCGCCCGCTGGCCGACGGCGAGACGCTCGCGCTGGAGGGCGGCGGCCAGCGCCACAGCCTGAAAGTGATCCACACGCCCGGTCACGCCAGCAATCACCTGTGCCTGGTCCTGCTCGAGGATGGCCTGCTGTTCTCGGGCGATCATGTGCTCAACGGCAGCACCACGGTGGTCGATCCGCCCGACGGGGACATGAGCGCCTACATCGATTCGCTGGACCGGCTGTCGGCCGCGTGCGGCGCCCATGCCATCGAATTCATCCTGCCGGCCCATGGCCATGTGCTGGGTTTCGCCGCGCAGGCCATCGCGCACCTGAAGGCGCACCGGCTGCAGCGCGAGGCCAAGGTGATCGCCGCGATGCAGGCGCGGCCGGGGGGCTCGCTGGAAGAGTGGGTGCAGCTGGCCTACGACGACGTGCCGCAGCGCATGTGGCCGGTGGCCCAGCGCTCGCTGCTGGCGCATGTGCAGCGCATCGAGTCGCTCGGCATTTCGATCTGACTCGGTCGCCGGCGCCGCTGCCGCGGGCGCCAACGTGGCAAGAAAGTGTGAAGTCCGCCGTAAGCCGGATTCTGTGGCGTCCGGTTGCCCGGACGTGACCGCCATTCCTCTGGGCGGCCTGTCGCCAGGCCGCTCGATGCTACCGACCCGTGAACTCCCGGGGGCCCCGGATGGAGAGGTGCGGCGAATGCTCGCCGCCGGCCCTCCGCGTTCACCTACTTGGTATTGCTGCGCGTAGAGATTGCCCGTTTCACCCGGACTCAACCGGCTCGTCTCTGTTGCTCTGATCCTCACCTCGCGGTGGACAGGTGTTACCTGCTACGCTGCCCTGTGCAGTCCGGACGTTCCTCCAGTGCCTGGTTTCCCAGAATTGCACCAGCGGCGGTCTGGCGGGCTTCACGCGCCCATTATCCCTCTGTCGCATATCCATTGCCTGGAACTCGCATGAAGCCTGGGTCAGAATGCGTCTTTGCGAAAGAACCGGAGACCCCATGAAAGCCGCGAACATCCTCGAGACCATAGGCCGCACGCCCCACATCCGCATCAACCGCCTGTTCGGGGCCGGTCACTCGGTGTGGATCAAGTCCGAGCGCAACAACCCGGGCGGCTCGATCAAGGACCGGATCGCGCTGTCGATGGTCGAAGACGCCGAGCGGTCCGGCGCGCTGAAACCGGGCGGCACCATCATCGAGCCCACGTCGGGCAACACCGGCATCGGCCTGGCGATGGTCGCCGCGGTCAAGGGTTACAAGCTGGTGCTGGTGATGCCCGACAGCATGTCGGTCGAGCGGCGCCGCCTGATGCTGGCCTACGGCGCCGTGTTCGAACTCACGCCGCGCGAGAAGGGCATGAAGGGCTCGATCGCCCGCGCCCAGGAACTGCTCGCGCAGACGCCCGGGGGCTGGATGCCCCAGCAGTTCGAGAATCCCTCCAACGTGGAAGTGCACGCCCGCACCACGGCGCGCGAGATCCTGGAGGATTTTCCGCAGGGCGTGGACGTCCTGATCACGGGGGTGGGCACCGGCGGCCACATCACCGGCTGCGCCCAGGTGCTGAAGAAGGCCTGGCCGCAGCTGAAGGTGTTCGCCGTCGAGCCGACCGCTTCGGCCGTGATCTCCGGCGGGCAGCCCTCTCCGCATCCGATCCAGGGCATAGGCGCCGGATTCATCCCGAAGAACCTGGACACTTCCCTGCTCGACGGCGTGATCCAGGTCGATGCCGAGCCGGCCCGCGAAATGGCGCGGCGCGCCGCGCGCGAGGAAGGCATGCTGGTGGGCATCTCGTCGGGCGCCACCCTGGCGGCCATCGCCCAGAAGCTGCCGGAGCTGCCCGCCGGCGCCACCGTGCTGGGCTTCAACTACGACACCGGCGAGCGCTACCTTTCCATCGAAGGGTTCCTGCCTACCTGAACAGCTGCCGCGGCAACCCGCTCGCGCGATCGCCACGAGCTGCGGGCCCATGATCCGACTTTCCGAACTCAAGCTCACGCTGGCGCAGGCCGAAGATCCGCAGGCGCCGCTGCGGGCGGCCGCGGCGCGAAAGCTGGGCCTGGACGAGACCGAGCTGGGCGTGCTCCAGGTCTTCAAGCGCAGCTTCGACGCGCGCAAGGCCGAACTGATGGCGGTGTACATCGTCGACGTGGCGCTGGCCGATGCCGCGCGCGAAGCAGCCCTGCTGGCCGGGCATGCCGGCGATCCCCATGTCGGGCGCACGCCGGACATGGCGTGGCACCCGCCGGTGCGCCTTCGGTCGCCCGCCGCCCAGCGGCCGGTCGTCGTCGGCTTCGGCCCCTGCGGCATCTTCGCGGCGCTGGTGCTGGCGCAGATGGGCTTGCGGCCCATCGTGCTGGAACGCGGCAAGACCGTGCGCGAACGCACGCGCGACACCTGGGGCCTGTGGCGCCGGCGCGTGCTGGACCCGGAAAGCAATGTGCAGTTCGGCGAGGGCGGCGCCGGCACCTTCTCGGACGGCAAGCTCTACAGCCAGATCAAGGACCCGCGCCACCTCGGCCGCAAGGTGATGAACGAGTTCGTCAAGGCCGGCGCGCCCGAGGAAATCCTCTACGTCGCCCACCCCCACATCGGCACCTTCAAGCTGGTCAAGGTGGTGGAGAACATGCGCGAGCAGATCACCGCGCTGGGCGGCGAGATCCGGTTCCGCCAGCGCCTGGCCGACCTGCTGATCGAGGACGGCCCCGGCGGCCGGCGCTTGCGCG
>JAMPXR010000503.1 GCA_023701085.1 Ramlibacter sp.
CTCAAGGTCGACAGGCGCGACGAAAGCCGCTGCGCCGTGAGCAGGGCCCGCCCCTCGATCCCCAGCCGGCCCTGCGCCCATTCTACTGAAAGCCCATCGGTGGACAGCAGCAGCTCGCCCTCGATCTGCAAGGTGTTCCAGGGCGTGCCGAGGCCGGCCAGCAGCGCTGCCGGCCACTGGCTGGTGCGGTCGTCCAGGACCACCCGCGCGCCGCCCCAGCGGGGCGTCAGGCGCAACGCCATCGGCTGCGGCGTGCAGCAGGCCGCCTGCAACTGTGCGGACACGCCGTTCCAGCGAGGACGCAGTTTCCAGTCCAGCCGCGTCGGCAAGGCGGCGGCGTCCGTGCTGCCCGGGCCTCCCGTCAGCAGCAGCTGCGCCGAGCCGTTCCAGACCGTGCCGCGAGGCTCGCCGAACACCACGCGATCACCCGTCGCCCGCTGCAGCGCGCCGGTCAGCCAGCGCGCGGGCGCGAACAGGACCGTGGCGACCAGCACGCCGAGCAGCGCGCCCGCGAGTGCCCAGTGCCATGGCGGCCGCGGCAGGGGTCTGGGCGCCGCGCGTGGCACGCTTGGGGCCTGGCCCTAACGCGGCGGCAGGGTCAGCACCAGCGTGCCTTCCCACAGTCCGCCCGGGTTGCGCTGGAGCCGCGCCTCGCTGGGCAGGGCACGCGCGTTGACGCGGGCCTGCGTCAGCCATTGCGCCAGCGCCAGGGGAGCCGTGCCGGTGAGCGTGACGGTCACCCGCTCGCCCGCGACGGCCGACTTCGCGCTGGCCCCCAGCCGCTCGCGGATCGAAAGCTCCAGCATGCGCAGGGCTTCCTCACGGCTTTGCTTGGGTTGGGCCTGCAGCGCCTGGGCCTGCGCCTGCAGGCTGCGCATCTGCTGCAGCTGCGCGTCCAGCGCCCGATGCCGGGCCTCCGCGCCGCGCAAGGTGGCCAGCGCGGGGCCCACGGCGATCAGCCAGACGAGCAGGACGGCCAGCAGCGCCAGCGCGCCGGCCACCCAGGCTTTCTCGCGCGGCGCGAGGCTTTCCCAGCGCGCTTTCAGGTCCGAAGCGCCATTCATGGCGTGCCCTCCTGTGTGACGACCAGGCTGTCGCCCTGCAGCACGGAGGAATAGCCCCGGCTTTTCAGGCTGGCGCCGACCGTGCGCGCCACCTCGGCCGAATAGCCTGCGCCCTTGACGCGCAGTTCGCCGCCCGAATAGTCGATCGCACTGGCCGCCCGGTCCGGCGGCGCCGCGGTGCTCAGCGCGGCCAGCATGGCTTCGAGGTCGCGCCCCGTGGTCGATCCGGTGAGCTGGCGCAGCGCCGCCACCTCTTTTTCCATTTGTATGGCGGGTTCCATCACCACCTTCACCTGCGGAAAGGTCTGCGTCAGGGTGCTGCGGATCGCGCCGCGCTTGTCTTCCAGGGCCGAGCGTTCACGCCAGGCCCAGGCATTCAGTCCCAGCAGGTTGACCGCCACCAGCAGCAGCGCGCCCCACCGCGCCGCGCGCCATTGCGGCGCGGCCAGCAGATCGGCCCAGGCCGTGCCCAGCTTCTTGAAGGCCCGGGCGCGTCCGGAACTGGAGAATTCGAATTGCGCCAGATCCCAGTCGGATTGGGCCGACTTCAGCCAGCGTTGCGGCGCCTGCTGCAGCACCGGCGGGCGCTGCAGGACCTGCTCGGCCAGCGCGGCCACGGCCGGTTCCGTCAGGCACGGCGTGTCTTGCGGCAAGGGGGGCAGCAGCGGCAGGGCGTGCGAGGACAGCGGCAGCGCCGTCACGCCCTGGCTGCCGGCCAGAACGAGCAGCGGCTGCTGCGGCTGGCCCAGCGCGTGCAGCGCGGCCTCGCCCTCGGGCGCGAACTCCGCCACGATGCGCGACACGGGCCGTCCGGCCGCTTCCAGCGCCTGCGTGGCGCCGCGCAGCCAGGCCCGGTCGCACGCCGCCACCCACAGCGGCGCGCCCGCCCGCGCGTTGGGCTGCAGCGCCAGATGCAGCGACTCGGGTTCGTCCAGCAACTGGTCTTCCAGCAGGCCCTCCAGGACCACCCGCAACTTCGGTGAACCGGCCGCCGTGCCCTTGGGCAGTTCGACCCGGTGCCAGGAAACCATCGAGGGCGGAACCAGCGCCACCACCTCGGCGCCGGCGCCGCCGGGCGCGGGAAGCAGCGTCGCCTGGGCGCTGCCGTGGCTTTGCATGGTGCTGCCGTCCTGCGTCAGCACGTACTCGAACTCGGTGGAAGGACCGACCGCCTGGGCCGGCAGTTGGACGATCAGTGCGCTCATGAACCCCGATTGTAGAAAGGTGCGCGCCGCCGCCCTCAACGCCCGCTGGACGGCTGCGCCTGGGCGAGCGCCGCGGCGTCGGTGACGCGCTGCCGTCGCACCACGCGCACGTCCAGGCCGTCGCGTTGCACCGCGGAGCGCTCCTCCACCACGAGCTGGTCCAGCCGCAGCCGCGAGCGGATTTCGAAGAAGCGCGTCGCGACGCCCACGCCCACCTGCCCCTGCGCGAACATCGCATCGCTGGCGCCGATCGATCGCTTCGCATCGGCCACGGTGCGGAAGTGCGCGCGCTCGCGCTCCACCACCAGGCGCTGCGCATCCGCCATGCCCAGACCCTGCACGGTGGCGTAGATCACCTCCGCGCTGGCCGTATTGAGGTTGATGGTCGTGCGCATCGGCAGCACCGTGACATAAGGCTGCAGCACCGCGACGGTCGAGGCGGGAATGCCCAGCCACACCAGCTGCTGCGGCTGTTGCGGCAG
>JAMPXR010000504.1 GCA_023701085.1 Ramlibacter sp.
CACTACGAGGTGTACGAGTTCCATCCCGTGGTCGCCAAGCTGCAGGTCTATTGCTCGGAGGACCTCGGCGCCTTCTACCTCGACATCCTGAAGGACCGGCTCTACACCACCGCGCCGAAGTCGCTGGCGCGGCGCAGCGCCCAGACGGCGCTGTGGCACATCACGCACGCGATGCTGCGCTGGATGGCGCCCTTCCTCAGCTTCACCGCCGAGGAGGCATGGAAGCTGTTCGGCGACTCGGAATCGATCTTCCTGGAGACCTACGCGGAGATCGGCGGCCCCGACAACGAACTGCTGGACAAGTGGACCCAGATCCGGGCCGCCCGCGAGCTGGTGAACAAGGAGATCGAAACGCTGCGCGAAGCCGGCAAGGTCGGCTCCTCGCTGCAGGCCAAGGTGGAATTGACGGTACCCATGGCCACGCACGGCGAGCTGTGGTCCGCGCTGGCCAGCCTGGGCGACGACCTCAAGTTCGTCTTCATCACGTCGGCCATGCGGGTGGCCGCGGGCGACGCGATGGCCGTGAAGGTCACGCCGTCCGAAGCGGTGAAATGCGAACGCTGCTGGCACTGGCGCGACGACGTCGGCCAGGACGGCGCCCACCCGACGATCTGCGGGCGCTGCACCAGCAACCTGTTCGGGCCGGGCGAAGACAGGAAGTTCGCCTGATGGCGCGCGGCACGGCGAACAACTGGCTGTCCTGGCTGGGCCTGGCGCTGGCGATCCTCATCGCCGACCAGTTCACCAAGGCGCTGATCGTGGGGTCCTACCGCCTGGGCGATTCGACCTACATCACCGGCTTTTTCAACATCGTGCGCGCGCACAACACCGGCGCGGCGTTCTCCTTCCTGGCGGGCGCGTCCGGATGGCAGCGATGGTTCTTCACGGCGCTGGGCATCGCCGCCGCGATTTTCATCACCTGGATGCTGCGCTCGCATCCGGGGCAGAAGCTGTTTTCCTTCTCGCTGGCCTGCATCCTCGGGGGCGCGATCGGCAACGTGGTGGACCGCCTGCTGCACGGCTACGTGGTGGATTTCATCCAGGTGCACTGGCGCGGCTGGTACTTCCCGGCGTTCAACGTGGCCGACGGCGCGATCACCCTGGGCGCCGCCTGCCTGATCCTGGACGAGTTGCGCCGGGTCCGCGGCACGCGCTAGCGGCCCGTCGTCCACGCCGCGGGGCCGGCGGCGGCGCTTTGCTGCGCCGCACCAAAGCGTATAGTTTGGCGTGACGCAATGAAGCATCTGTTGAATCTGCTGGCGGCGATCGCGCTGCTGGTCTGGGGCACCCATCTCGTACGAACCGGCATCCTCAGGGTGTTCGGCGCCAGTCTGCGCAACGTGCTGACCCAGAGCCTGGCCAATCGCGGGGCTGCCGCGGTTTCCGGGCTGGGCGTGACGGCGCTGGTGCAATCGAGCACCGCCACGGCGCTGATCGTGTCCTCGTTCGTGGGCCAGGGGCTGGTCACCTTGCCGATGGCGCTGGCGGTCATGCTGGGCGCGGACATAGGCACCAGCCTGATGACGGTGCTGTTCTCGTTCGACCTGTCCTGGCTGTCGCCGCTGCTCATCTTCATGGGCGTCGTGCTGTACATGTCGCGCGAGTCCCACCCCGTGGGCCGGTTCGGCCGCATCCTGATCGGGCTGGGGTTGATGCTGCTGGCGCTGCGCCTGGTCGCCGCCTCGACCGAGATCATGACCCATTCCGCCACGGTGAAGGCGCTGCTGGGATCGATTTCCAGCGACCTGCTGCTTGAAATCACGGTGGGCGCCCTGCTGTCGGTGCTGGCCTATTCGAGCCTGGCGGTGGTGCTGCTGATCGCCACCATGGCGGCATCGGGACTGGTCCCGATGGAGCCGGCCCTGGGCCTGGTGCTGGGCGCCAATCTGGGAAGCGGCCTGCTGGGCGTGCTGACTACGGCGAAATCGCCCGTGGAAGAGCGCCAGGTTCCGATGGGCAATTTCATGTTCAAGGCCCTGGGTGTCCTCATCGTGGCGCCGATGATCGGGCTGTGGCTGCGCTATGCGCGTCCCTATCTGCCGGAGCCGGGGACCGCCGTGGTGCTGTTCCACCTGTGTTTCAACCTGGTCGTGGCCATCGTGTTCCTGGGGCTGACAGGGCCGGTCGCGCGCTGGGTCGACCACTGGCTGCCCAAGCCGGACCACAGCCTGGTCGCCGGCCGGCCGCACCACCTCGACCCGTCGGCGCTGGACACGCCGTCGCTGGCGATCTCGTGCGCGGCACGCGAGGCGCTGCACCAGGCGGACGTGGTCGAGACCATGATCAACGGCATGCTGGCCGTGATCAGGAACAACGACCTGAAGCTGGCGCAGGACCTGCGCAAGCTCGACGACGACGTCGACGAGCTGTATTCGGCGATCAAGTACTACATGACCAAGATCTCGCGCGAGGCGCTGGGCGAAGCGGAGAGCCGGCGCTGGACCGACATCATCAGCTTCACCATCAACATGGAGCAGGTCGGCGACATCGTGGAGCGGGTCCTGATCGACATCGAGGACAAGAAGATCCGGCGGGGCCTGAGCTTTTCGGACGCGGGGATGGCCGAGATCTGCGAGTTGCACGCACGGCTGTTGGACAACCTGCGGCTGGGCATGAGTGTGTTCCTCAACGGCTCGGTGCGCGACGCGCAAAAGCTGCTGGAGGAGAAGGCGCGTTTTCGCGACCTGGAGCGCGCCTATGCCTCCACGCACCTGTCGCGCCTGTCGGGCAACACCATGCAGAGCATC
>JAMPXR010000505.1 GCA_023701085.1 Ramlibacter sp.
ACCGCCGTGTCGGCCGGCACCGGGCAGGCCCCGCGCTGCCCGGCCAGCGGCTCGCGGATCATGCCGGACAGGAAACTCGAGGCCGCGCCGTTGGGCCGGCCGGGGCGCACGCTCACCGTCATCAGCCGCACGCTGCGGCCGCGCACGAAGCCCTTGCGCGCGTAGTCGGCCACCAGCTGCTCGCCGATGAACTTCTGGATGCCGTAGCTGCTCTGCGGCGTCGGCAGCGTGAAGTCCTCGATCGTCTCGGGCAGCGGCTGGCCCGGCAGCTTGCCGAACACCGCCAGCGAGCTGGCGAACACGAAGGTCGGGCAATTCCCCAGCGCGCGGCAGGCATCCAGCAGGGCGCGCGTGGCGTCCAGGTTGCTGTGCATGCCCAGGTCGAAATCGGCCTCGCATTCACCGCTGACGGCGGCGGCCAGGTGGAACACCAGGTCGGTGCCCGGCGCGGGCACCGAGCCGCTGGCGACCAGCCCCTGGAGGTCGCCGCCGGCGAAGCGGATGCGTGGGTCGGCCGCGAGATCCTCGGGCGGCGGCGCGCGGTCCGCCAGCGTGATGAGGTCGATGGCGCGGGCCGCGCCGCCGGCCAGCGCCAGCCGGCCCTGCGCGAGCAGCGTGCGGGCCAGGCGCGCGCCGAGGAAGCCGCAGCCGCCGGTGATGAGGATGTTCATGCTCGTGTTCGCTCCGCAGAATTGATATTGTTATCATACAACTTGGGACAGAGGCTCCCGGTGCCCCGCCCGCCGGGGCGCGCGCGAAGGCCGCCACGCCGGCCTCGATGCCCGTGGATACCCCACCCCGCGATCACCGCCCCGACGGCGTCATACTCCATGTCGCCGACTGCGCTCGGGGAATCGCGCCCCGCGCGGGCGGCACATCTTGAGAGATCGGAACGAACATGGCAGCCCCCAGGCCCATCGAACTCAACGGCCGGCCCGTCGCGGACGGGGCTTTTCCGCTGATCATCACGCCGCTGGTCGGCCGCGCGCCGGCCGACATCATGGCGGAGCTGGCAGCCATCCTGCCCAAGCGGCCGGACCTGCTGGAGTGGCGGGTCGATTGCTTCGACGCGATCGCCGATACCGCGCGGGTGATAGAGACGGCGCGCCGGATCAAGCACGCGGCGGGCCCGGTGCCGCTGCTGTTGACGCGTCGCAACGCGTCGGAAGGCGGCCAGTCCATCGCGCTGGACGAACCCGCGGTGGTGGCGCTGTACCGCCAGGCCTGCGCCGCCCGCTGCGTCGACCTGATCGACTACGAACTGTCCAACCCGCCGCAATACCTCGAGGAACTGCGCGCCGTGTCGGCCGCCAACGGCATTGCCATGGTCATGTCGTACCACGACTTCCGGCGCACGCCCGACATCGATGCGCTGCAAGACCGCTTCGAGGCGGCGCAGCGGCTGGGGGCGGACATCGCCAAGGTCGCGGTCATGCCCGCCGATGCGCAGGACGTGCTGACGCTGCTGGCCGCCACCTGGCGGGCCAGCCAGAGCCTGCGCATTCCGCTGATCAGCATGTCCATGGGCGCGCTCGGCGCGGCGTCGCGCGTCACCGGCTGGCTGTACGGCTCGGCGGCGACGTTCGCGGTGGGCCAAAGCAGCTCCGCCCCGGGCCAGATCGCGATCGAGGACTTGCGCGCCGCGCTGACGGCACTGCGGCGCGCGCTGCCCGGATAGCGCGGCCCCGGGCGGCGAAGCGCCGGACCGAATGGTCCGGAAACTTCTGCCGATCGAAGTCGCAGCCGTTAGCGGCCGTGCAGCTGACGCTCCCGCGGCGCGGGCTGTTCTTCGCGCAGCAGCAGATCCACCAGCGCGCTGCGCTGCGCCGGCGTCAGGATGTCGCGCTCGCGCAGGAACTGCGCGATCACGCGCTGCTGCTGCTGCGCCTGCAATGCCGCGATGCGCGAGCGCTCCGCCTCGATGCGCGCCGCGTCGGGCTGCTCGGAAAACACCTCCCGGATCAAGCGCGCCCGATGCCCGGCCACTTCGCGCCAGCCGGCGTCGAGTTCGCGGGTAAAGCCTTCCTCCAGCGCATGCCAGCGGCCGCGCTGCTGCTCGTCCAGTTTCAGCTCGGCAGCGAGGTCGCCCGTGCCGGCGTCACGGCCGAGCGTCTGGTAGGCAGCGGCACCGAGCACGCCCAGGTTGAGCAGCACCGACAGCACCAGTGGATAAAAAAGCGCGGAACGTCGCATGTCATCTCCCCCGCGGTGAACACATGGGCAGCCCGGCGCACACGGCGCCCGGCGGCGCGGCATCGAAAACGGTCATGGCGGCCGGGCGCAGGGCCGCGCCGCTGCCGGCCACCAGCATCAAGCCGAGGTACGCGCCCGCGGCCAGGGCCGCGGCACCGGCGAGGCCGCCCGGCGCGAACTGCCACAGCTCCCCCCATACCCGGCGCGGCCGCTTGCCGCGGGGCGCGGCGCGCGGCGGCAGCCGGGGGCCGACGATGGCCGCCAGGTCGAGGTCCAGCCGGTCCTCGCGCAGCACCTGCAACTGCGCACTCATGGCGGTGAAGTCGTTCAGCGCGGCGCCGCACAGCGGGCAGCGCGCGGCGTGCGCGCGCAGCGCTTGGGCGGCCCGGCCCTGCAGCTGGCCGTCCATCAGCGCGGAGATGTCTTCGATGCGCGGGCAATCCGCGGTGGTCTCGTCATTCATGAGGTCGTCCTCGGGTAAATGGCGGCCAGCGCCGCGCGCGCGCGGGCCAGCCGGGACTTGACGGTGCCTTCGTCGATGCGCAGCGAA
>JAMPXR010000506.1 GCA_023701085.1 Ramlibacter sp.
CGGCGTTCGGGCGGCGAAGGGGCCCCACCCTACCGCGCTTTCTACTTGGCGACAAGCTCGTCGTCTTGCGGCGTCGCCTTGGCTGCCGCCTTGTTGGCGCCCGGCACTCTCTGGCGCGCCAGCAGCATGTACATCGTGGGCACAACGAAAATCGTGAGCACCGTCCCGAGCGACATCCCGCCCACGATCACCCAGCCGATCTGGGTGCGGCTTTCGGCGCCGGCACCGCCGGCCATGGCCAGCGGCATCGCCCCGAGCACCATGGCGCCGGTGGTCATGAGGATGGGGCGCAGGCGCTGCGACGCGGCCTTGACCAGCGCATCGACGATTTCAAGGCCCTGCTCGCGCAGCTGGTTGGCGAATTCCACGATCAGGATGCCGTGCTTGGTGATCAACCCCACCAGCGTGATGAGGCCGATCTGCGAATAGACGTTCAGCGATCCCCCGGACCACTTCAGCGCCAGCAGCGCGCCTATCATCGACAGCGGCACCGACAGCATGATGACCAGGGGATCGACGAAGCTCTCGAACTGGGCCGCCAGCACCAGGAAGATGAACAGCAGCGCCAGCACGAACACGATGGCGAGCGCGCCCTGCGACGACTTGAACTCGCGCGAGGTGCCGTTCAGGTCGGTCGTGTAACCCGGTTTCAGGACCTTTGCGGCTGTTTCGTTCATGAACGTCAGCGCCTGCCCCAGGGAATAGTCGGGCGCGAGGCTGGCGGTGATGGACACCGAGCGGCGCTGGCCGAAATGGTTGAGCTCGCGCGGGCTCACCGTCTCGCGCACCGCCACCAGCGCCGACAGCGGCACCATGATGTCGCCCCGGCCGCGTACGTTGATGCTGTCGATGTCCTCCGGCGTGGTGCGGCCGCGCGCCTCGGTCTGGATGATGACGTCGTACTGCTCGGCGTCGCGCTTGTAGCGCGTCACCTGCCGGCCCCCCAGCATGGTTTCCAGCGCCTTGGCGACCACCTCCACGCTCACGCCCATGTCGGCGGCCTTGGCGCGGTCCACCTCGATGCGCAGCTCGGGCTTGTTCAGCCGCAGGTCGACGTTGGGCGACACGATGCCCGGGTTCTTCGCGATCTCGTCGAGCATGCGCCGCGTCACGGCGTTGAGGTTCTCGTAGCTGTCCGAGGTCTGGATCACGAAGTTCAGCGGCCGCTCGCGAAAGCCCTGGCCCAGCGAAGGCGGCGTGAGCGGGAACGCATCGACCCCGGGAAACGAATTGAATTTCGGCCCCAGCTCGCGCGCCAGCTCCAAGGTGGTGCGGCTGCGCTTTTCCCAATCCACCGTGCGGTACACCACGCTGGCCTGCGAAACGGTGGGATTGCCCACATTGCCGAAGATGCGGTCGAATTCGGGATACTGCTGGCCCAGCCGCTCCAGCGCCTGCGCATAGCGGTCGGTGTAGTCCAGCGTCGAGCCGTCGGGCGCGTTGATGGTGGCCAGGATGGTTCCACGGTCCTCCAGCGGCGAGAGCTCCTGCTTCATGGTCGGCCAGACCGCGAAGATGGCCAGGGCACTGGCGAGCATCACGCCGATCACGAGCCAGCGCGCCTGCAGCAGCGCCGAGCGCAGCTTCGCGCCGGGCGCGTCCGGCTTTGCCGGTTTCCAGCGCTTGAGCAGCACCCATCGCAGCACGCGCGCATAGCCGTCGCACAGGGCCGTCAGCCAGCGTTCCATGCTGCGATCGAACACCTTGGGGTTGGGGTTGTGCCGCAGCAGCTTGGAACACATCATGGGCGTGAGGGTCAGCGCGACGAAGCCGGACACCACCACCGCGCCGGCCAACGCCAGCGCGAATTCCACGAACAGCCGCCCCGTGCGCCCGGGCGTGAAAGCCAGCGGGGCGTACACCGCCACCAGGGTCAAGGTCATCGTGACGACGGCGAAGCCGATCTCGCGCGCGCCCCTGATCGCCGCGGAAAACGGGTCCAGCCCTTCCTCGATATGCCTGAAGATGTTCTCCAGCATCACGATCGCATCGTCCACCACCAGGCCGATCGCCAGCACCAGTGCGAGCAGCGTGAGCGTGTTGATGGTGAAACCCGCCAGCGCCATCATGCCGAAGGCGCCGATCAGGCTCACCGGGATGGTCACCATCGGAATGACCGAGGCGCGCACCGTGCGCAGGAACACGAAGATCACCAGCGCCACCAGCAGCACCGCCTCGCCGATGGTCCAGTACACGTTCTTCACCGAACGGTCGATGAACAGCGAGTTGTCGTTGGCGATGTCGATCTGCATGCCGGCCGGCAGGTCGGCCTTGAGCTTGGGGATCATCTCCCGCACCCCCGCCGACAGGTCCAGCGGGTTGGCGGTGGCCTGGCGGATCACGCCGGCCGAAATCGCCGTCCTCCCGTTCAGCCGCACCCGGCTGCGCTCGTCCGCGGCGGCTTCCTCGACCCTTGCCACATCGCGCAGCTTGACGGGAAAGCCGTTGACGTTCCTGATGACGATCTCGCTGAACTGGGCCGGCCGCACCAGGTCGGTCTGCGAGGTGACGCTGAACTCGCGCTGCTGCGATTCGATGCGCCCGGCCGGCAATTCCAGGTTGCTGCGCCGCACCGCGTCCTCGACGTCCTGGGTGGTCAGGCGGTAGCCGGCCAGCTTGTCCGGGTCCAGCCAGACGCGCATGGCGTACTTGCGCTCGCCGTAGATGCGCACGTCCGCCACGCCGGTCACCGTCTGCAGCCGCGACTTCACGACGCGGTTGACCAGGTCGTTGATCTGC
>JAMPXR010000026.1 GCA_023701085.1 Ramlibacter sp.
CCGCAGACGGTCGGGCGAGGGCTGCCCGTCGCCCAGCGCGGCCAGCGCATCGGCGGGCACACCCGCCGCCTCCGCCAGCGGCAGGTGCATGTCCCACTCGAACACGTTGGACAGCTCACGCGCCACGACGCAGATCGTCCACTCGCGCAGGCCCGCATCGATGCCGCCCTGATAGCGCAAGGTCTCACCGACTTTGGCGACGGCCGACAGCAGCGCGGGCCGATGCAGCAGCGGGCGAAACGGGCCATAGACCCCGCGCCGCGGACCCTTGATCAGTTCGTCGGCTGCCGCCTGCTGGGCGACATCGAGGACAGCGGGCGGGCCGAGACGCTCGGGCAGCCCGGCTTCGGGAAAGGCGCGCGCGGCGCGCGCGGACGGTGCGATGCTCATGAGGACAGCTCCTGGGTTGCGATGGGGGAGGATGAGGGCGCGGTGCCGGGCGCGCGCACCAGCAGCGGGCTTCGGAAATGGCGCGCCGGCAGTTCAGCCGCTTGCGTCACCTCAAGAAAAACTCTTCCCACTCGAGCTCCGACCACCACTCGGCCTCGAGTCCATTGCAGGTCTCACCGTGGGCGCGGCACATGAAACAACCGTCACCGCGCGTGAACGAAATGTCGGCGAGCGGCGGGTAACGAACCACCAGGCGCGCGCCGTCTTCACGCGCGGCCGCCTCGGCCTGGCTCATCGGCCGATCGGGCAACTCGCGGATGCCGCACCGGCCGAGCCGCTCCGCCCCTTCCGGGAACAGGACGGAGTTTTCCGCGTCGATATGGCGCCAGAGCGCGTGCGAGTAGCGAATGGCCAGGGTCCGAACCCGGTCACAATCGCCCTCGGACTGCGGCCTGCGTTCGAGAAACGGCGTCATCTCGCGCATCCACTCCTCCATCTCGGCGTGCTCGTGCAAGAGGGCGTGCACGGGTCCGCGGTCGCCCGGCAGTTCCGCGTCCGCCACGAGCGCGTGGAAGAGCACTCGCTCCTCCCGATCGTGATGGAAGTGGCCGGCGAACTCGGTGAAGAACGCGGCGAATCGTCTGCCGTCATCCGGGTCCGCGGTGCCGCTGACGAGTCCGTCGACGTAGCTGCGCAAGGACCCGAGCACCTGATCGATCAGCACGTGTTCGTCCTGCAATGTGTCGATCAACTTCATCGTCGGTCCGTCCTGGTGTACTGCCCGATTTTCCATAAGGCCTGAAGTGCTTGATCCGATGCCCATGTCGGCGTCACGGGTAACTTCTCGCACCGCAGGTCACCGTCACTCCATCGAGACGCCGCTGATCAGGTTTTCCCGCATCAGGCGATCCTGGAGGCTCCCGCGCGGCACGGCGACCTCGCCGAGGAAGCGGCTGCGCGCCTTCGCGTGCGCGCGAGCCAGCGCAATCGCTTCGACAGGGCTCACGGGCTCGAAGCGCACGCGATCGCCGGGGCGCAGCTGCGCGACGCCATCGAGGTCGGCCGAAACGATGGTCGCGATCTTCGGATAGCCGCCGGTGGTCTGGTGGTCCGCCAACAGGATGGACGCAACGCCGTCGCCCGCCACCTGCACCGCGCCGCGCACGATCGGCTCGGACGGGATCGACAAGGCGTCCCGCAGCAGCAGCTTGGGGCCCGCAAGGCGCACGCCCATGCGGTCGAAGGCGGGCGTGAACGTGAAGGGCTGTTCGAGGAAGGCGGCTTTGGATTCCGGCTCGAAGGAGTCCTCCTGGGACCCGGCCACGACACGAACCACGCCGCTCGGGCGGTCGAACGTGGGAACCGGCAGCGGCCCGTCACGCTCGTCGGCGACCTGCGCATCGCGCACGACGATGGACTGCCCGGCCGCGAGCATCCCCGCGCCGAGGCCGCTGGCGGAATGCGTTGCCGCGCTGCCCGCCCACGTTGTGCAGGCCAGCTCACCCGCGAACGCGAGATAAGCCCAGGAACCCCGCGCGCCGGCACGGACCGCCACGACGTCGCCTTCGTGCAGTGTGCGAACGCACCATGACTCGAGCTTCGCGCCCGAATGCATCACCTGGAACTCGCCGCCCGTGATGCAGCACGTCACCGCGCCGCGCTCGCACACGAGCTCGAGGCCTCCCGTGGACACCTCGATGGCGGTCGCGCCGGGGGCGCGCCCCAATGCGGCATTCGCGACCGCATGGGAGAAGCGATCCATCGGCCCCGAAGCGGGCACGCCATACCGCGCCATCCCGAACCGGCCTGCGTCCTGGTACGACACCAGCGGCCCGCAGGACCGCACCGTCAGCCGCGCTTCACTCATGGCCGGTCTTTGCCGTTCGCGCCCGGTACCGGGCGGCGTCGATCCGTTTGAAGCGCACCCCGTCCCCTACGCCGAAGAGGAAGGGCGCGTTCTCGTCGCCCGTGAGGATGCGCGTGGGTGACCTGCCGATGATGGACCAGCCCGTGGGCATGTCGAGCGTGGTGACCAGGCACTGCGCTCCGGCAATGAGCACGCTGCCCGCCGGGATGCCGCGGACTGCGGCGGGCTTGCGGGGCACCTGGATTGCGCCGGGCACGCCGGCCAGGTAGGCGTAGCCGGGCGCGAAGCCGTACATGCGGACCTGGTAGTCGCCTCGCAGGTGCCATTCGATCGCCTGCTCCATCGACAGCCCGGTGGCGCGTGCGACCGCGTCCAGATCAGGCGCGAATTCCGCGTCGTAGCAGACCTCGACCTCATGCGTCCGCGCCGTGCCCCGCACGTGCGCGGGTCTCATGGACTCTTTCCGCAGCAGGTCGCGCACGGCGGCCTCGATGGCCGCGTGGTCCGTCACCAGCGGATCGAACTCGATCAGCAGGTTGACGTACGCCGGCACACACTCCTTCAGCCCCATCGGTGGATCGCTCACGAGCGCCGCGTCGAGCGCCAGCACCTCGGCGCCCGCCTCGTCGGTGATCGCTGCCGCGAACGACACCAGCACCGCATGGTCCGCGACCGGGGAGAACTTCGGCCAGGCGTTGGCCATGGCGGGGCTACCGCAGGAACGAAACGACATCCACGCCTTCGGCTTCGAGCCGCATGCGCACGTGCCGGGCCATCTCCACGGCTTGGGGGCTGTCGCCGTGCACGCAGACGGATTCGGCCTTCAGCGCGATGGCATCGCCACCGAGCACGGGCATCTTGCCGCTCGCCAGGAAGTCGATCAGGCGTTTGGCGGCAAGCTGTGCATCATGCAGCATCGCGCCTTCGCGGTTGCGGGGAACGAGCTGGCCGCTCGGCAGGTAGCCCCGGTCCGCAAAGATTTCGGAGAAAACGCGGATGTCCAGTTGCCGCGCCGCATGCTCGAGCTCGGTGCCGGAGATGGCAAGGATCGCCAGTTGCGCGTCGAAGCCCTTCACCGCCGATGCGATGGCCTCGGCCACGGTCCTGTCGGCCGCGGCGAGGTTGCCCAGCGCCCCGTGCGGCTTGACGTAGCGAACCCTCGTGCCGGCAAGCTGCGCGATGGCCGAAAGCGCGCCCACCTGGGCCGCCACCATGCGGCCGATTTCCGCCGGCTGCATGGGAATGACGCGGCGGCCAAACCCTTCGCGGTCCGCATAGCCCGGGTGGGCACCGACTTCGACACCGCGCTCGGCCGCCAGGCGCAGCGTGCGGTACATGGTCTCCGGGTCGCCGGCATGCCCGCCGCACGCGATGTTGGCGCTGGTCACGCAGTCGAGGAGGCGCGCGTCATCGCCCATCACCCATGGTCCGTAGCTTTCGCCGAGATCCGAGTTCAGGTCGATGCGCATGGTCACTGTCCCGGGCGGTTGGTGGCGCGCGTGAGCAGCGTCACGCCGCCGGCCTTGGCGCTCTCATAGTAAGTGAAACCCGTGCGATTTGCACGCCGGCCGCTCATCAGCACCTGCAGGCCGGCGGCCGTCGCCTGAGCTTGCGCGGCGTCCGCGTCGGGCACTTCGAACCCGATGTGGAAGACACCTTCGCCCTTGGCGTCGAGGTGCGTGCGCTGCGGCGACGGCTCGGGGCCGGGCTCGCACAGCTGCAGCTGCACGCCCGACAGGTTGCAGATGCGGTATTTGAGCGAAAGGAAGCCATCGCGGTTCGGCACCTGCAACTCTTCGTATTCGGCGAGCGGCGGGTATTGCACCCACGGGCCGACGCCCACCGATTCGTAGAACGCCTGCGCCCTGTCGATGTCGTGCACCACGATGCAGATGTGGTGGAACTCTCTGAAGGGGCTCGTCATGGCTCAGGCCTTCACGGGCACAACGTAGTTGAGCACGCGGCGGCCGCCGTCGACGTACACCGTTTCCCCGGTGATGTACGAGGCGTCGTCGCTGGCGAGGAAGGCGACCACGGCCGCCACTTCGGACGCTTCGCCATAACGGCCCAGCGGCGTGCGCGAGAGGATCGCGTGGTTGCCGGCGCTCTGGACGAACGCGCCTGCGACCATGTCGGTCATGATCGTGCCCGGCCCCACGCCCACCACGCGAATGCCGTGCGATGCGAAGGCCACGGCGGCGGTGGATGTCACCTGGTTCATGCCGCCTTTCGAGATCGCATAGGGCGCCACGTTGGGATTGGCCAGGCCGGAATTGATCGAGGACATGTTGATGATCGCGCCGCCCCTGCCCTGCTTGATCATCTGGCGCGCCGCCGCCTGCGTGCCGTAGAACGCACCCTTGAGGTTCACGTCCAGCACGCGGCCCAGCAGTTCCTCGGTCACTTCCAGGAAATCGACCACCGGCGCGATGCCGGCGTTGTTCACCATGACGTCGAGCGCGCCGAATTTCGCGACGGCCGTTTCGACCAGCGCATCCACGTCGGCCTTGCGCGAGACATCGGCACGCACCGCCAGCACCCGGTCCGCCGCGCCTTGCGCCCTGACGGTGGCTTGCAGCGTCTGCTCATCGACATCCGAGAACACCACCTTCGCACCCTCGGCGAGCAGCCGCTCCGCGGTGGCGCGGCCGATGCCACGCGCCGCGCCCGTGACCACTGCGATCTTTCCTTCGAGTTTCATTTGCGAAACCTCCTTCAATAAACGATAGCTTCGACCAGCGGCTCGGCGTCGCGGATCCGCTCCCAACCCAGGGCCGACAGGTCGATGGACTGGAAGCCGCCTGCCGTGACCAGTTCGGCCACGCCGCGGCCGACCGCGGGTGCGTGCATCACGCCGTGGCCCGAGAATCCGGTGGCGAAAATGAGGTTCGATAGCTCGTCATGCGGGCCCACCACGCCGTTGTGGTCCAGCGTGTTGACCTCGTAATGCCCCGCCCAGGCGCGCTGCAGGCGTAACTCCTCCATGGCGGGGATGCGCTTGGCGAGCCGGGGCCAGAACATCTCTTCCATCAGCTCGTGATGCGGCTCGAAGTCGCCGTCGGCATCGGCGTCCCGATCCTGCGGCGGCTGGATACCGCCGATGTAGCCCTCGCCTTCGGGCCGGATCCAGATGCCGCTGGTGTCGAACAGCATCGGGAAGTTCGGCAGCGTGAAGGGCGTCTTGAAGCAGAAGACGGTGCGCTTCTTCGGGACGACCGGCAAGTCGATGCCCAGGCCAGCCGCGAGCCGGCCGGACTGCGCGCCGGCGGCCAGCACGCAGAGCTCGCATGCGAGCACGTCGCCGTTCGACAGGCGCACGCCATTGATCGCGCAACCGCGCGTATCGAACCCCGCCACGGCCGCTGCGATGTACTCCACACCGAGCTGGCGTGCCGCACGCCGCACCAGCGTGAGCAGGCTCCAGGCATCGAACCAGCCTTCGTGCCGCGCCCCCAGCGTGCCGATGCCGACGTCGTCGAAACGGATTCCGGGAAAGCGCGCCTGCAGCTGCTGCGCATCGAGCGCAAGGATGTCGGCGCCGTTCTCGCGCTGCATCTGCGCGGCCGCTTTGCGCGCGCCTGCTTGTTCGGGAGTCCCGAGGATCAGGTACCCCCGCTCGCGATAACCCACATCGGCGTCCTCGCCGAAGATGGTTTTGATGTTGCGGAACATGTCCGCGCCGAACAGGCTCATGCGGATGTTCTCGGGCGTGCCGAACTGCGTGCGGATGCCCGCGGCCGAGAGCGCCGTCGACGAATACTGGTAGGTCGGATCCTTCTCCACCACCGCGATCGGGCCGGTGAAGCCGGCGCGGCGCAGGGACCATGCGCAGAAACTGCCCATGATGGCGCCCCCGACGATCACGACGCGCCCCTTGGTAGCGATTTTCATCTCAGGACGAACAGGTTGCCGGCGGCCGCGCCCGGGGCCCGGAAGTGAATGCGGCGTGTGCGGCCTGCACGGCGGCCTCGACGTCACGTGCATCGCAGCGCGGGATCTCGGCCCAGGCCTCGCCGGTGAACGGGTTCTGCGACGCGAACCAGGTGCCCCCTTGCGGGTCGACGTCGGCGCCGTTGATGTGCCGCGGGTAGCGCTTCATGTCAGAAGGGGAGCAGGCCCAGCTCGGCGCGGAAGCGGTTCTTGACAAAGGCGCCGTCGCGCGGCGGCAAGGCACGCGGCGGCTCGTTGGGCTCGATCAGGACTTGCGCGAACGCGGGACCGCGCCGCGCGTCGATGCATCGCGCGAGGTCCGCGGCACGCTCCACGGTATCGACGCGCTGCGCGTCTTCGATGCCGCATCCCTTGGCCACCGCGACCAGGTCCGTGCCCAGGCTCGAATGGCTGCGCTGCATGCCGGTCTCGCCGAAGTGGCCGTTGTCCAGCACCACCACCGTGAGGTTCGCGGGCCGCTTGACGCCGATGGTGGCGAGGCTGCCGATGCCCATCAGCATCTCACCGTCGCCCGTGATGACGACCACGCAGCGTTCGGGCTGCGCCAGCGCCAGTCCGAGCCCGAGTGGCACGGCGCCGCCCATCGCACCCCACAGATAGAAGTTCTTCGCGCGGTCGCCGGCGGCGAACACGTCGTAAGAGGGCGAGCCCAAGCCGGTGACGATGAGGGCCTCGGGGATCGCCCGCACCAGGCTGGCGACGAAGCTGCGGCGGTCCACCGACTTGCGTTGAGGCGTCGTCATCACTTGCGCTCCCACTTCTTGCGACCGATCATGCTTTGGGACAGCAGCACGGCAACCTTTTCACCGGACAGGAATGCGGCGTCCAGCGCCGCGCTCACCACCTCCTCGACCTTCCGCGGGTCCGGGTCGGATACGCGATGCACGCTGATGCCCATCAGCTCCAGCGCCTGCTGCGTCGACTTGCCCATGGGGCCCTGCCACGGATTGAACTCGGCGTATTCGCCGCGCATCGTCACGATCGTGAGGAAGGGCAGGTCGCAGCTGCGAAGCAGCGAGAACATATTGACGCAGTTGCCCACGCCGCTGCTTTGCATCAGCAGCACCGCGCGCTGGCCGCCGAGCCAGGCACCGCTGACGAGCGCGACACCTTCTTCCTCTGTCGTGAGCACGGTGTCGACGATGTCCGGGTCCTGCTGCGCGGCGCGGATCGCGAACGAGTGGCCCGCATCCGGCACGTAGGCGACTTGCCGGATGCCGCCGTCCTTCAGGGCCTTGAACACGGCTTGCTGCCAGGGAGCTGAAGTGGAGGGGGTGCGGTCCATGCTGTCATCATAGATTCTGATGGGTGGATACGTAAAATAACAATTCGCGATCCATCCATCAGGAAACGTCATGGACATGAAGCAGCTTCGCGCGCTGGTCACGGTGGCGGACACCGGCAACGTGACGCGCGCCTCCGCCATCCTGCACCTCGTGCAGCCTGCCGTCACGCGCCAGCTGAAGCTGCTGGAGGAGGACGTCGGCACGCCCCTGTTCCAACGGAGCCGGCAAGGCATGGCGCTCACCGACGCGGGCCGCGCACTGGTGGAGCATGCGCGGCGCATCCTCGACGAAGTGGCGCGCGCCCGCGCCGAGATCCGCGCGAGCACGGGCGAGCTCTCGGGCCTCGTCACGATCGGCCTGCTTCCCAGCACCGCCGCCCTGCTGTCGAGCGAGCTCGTGGCCTGCGTCGCGAAAGAGCATCCCGGCGTGCGGCTGCGCCTGACGGTCGCTTATGCCGGCCACCTGCAACGCTGGATGGAAGCGGGCGAGATCGACGCGACGCTGCTGTACGACCCGAAGCCCAGCCCGGGCATCCAGGTGAAGCCCTTACTCTCCGAAACCTTGTGCGTGGTGGGCCCCGCGTCGGCCGGCTTGAATCCGCGCAAGCCGATGGCGATGAAGAAGCTGGCGAGCCGGAAGGTGGTCTTGCCCAGCGCGCCGCATGGCTTGCGCACGCTCATCGAAGAAGCGGCCGTCCAGGCCGGCGTGCAGCTGGACGTGGTGCTGGAGACCAACGACCTCGGCGTGCAGAAGCAGCTGGTGACGGACGGCGTGGGCTACACCATCCTGCCCGCCACCGCCGTCGCGGCCGATGTGGCCTCGGGCCTGCTGTCCACGACCCCGTTGAAGAACCCCACGGTGGATCGCAAAATCGTGCTTGCCGCGCCGGCCGCGCGGCCTCCCACGGCGGCCACGCGCGTCGTCATGGACGCGCTGATGGGATGTATGCAGCAGGCCGTCCGCGCGGGGCAGTGGGCCGGCGCGAAGTGGCTGGCCTGAGGGGCCGGGTGTCTGCTGTTGCGGCTTGCACTCAGCCGCGGCGGGGACCAAGGCTCCTGACACGCGCTTGCGCCACGGGTTTGCGACTCGTCTCCTCTCTTAAGAGGCTTTTCCGAAGTCACTTCCTGATTCTTCCATCAAATTTAATTTCAAAATAGCAGCATAAATTCTCTTAATTCATTGATTTAATTGAACATATTATAGATAATCTCGTTAAGATATTGCATTCAAAATGCCCCGACCCGCTAACACAGAAGCTCGACGGCAGCTGCTCAGGGAACTCCAAGCTCGTCCGATGTCCACAGGCGAGCTCATACGCGCACTGGATGTAAGCGCTCCGAGCGTCCACCGGATGCTGCTGGAACTGCGCGCGGAGCTGGTCTCCGCTGGCAAGACCCGCCAGCGCAAGCATGCGCTCAGGCGATCGCTGCGCGGAACGATTTCCAGCTTGCCCATGTTCTCGGTGGACCAAAACGGCAAGGCTGTTGCACTCACGCCGATGGAGCTGGTCCATCCGGAAGGCTGCTTTGCACCGCTGGATCCGCGTGTATGGCCGCAGCCGCCTGGCCAGGACAATTGGTGGGACGGGCTGCCGTACCCGCTCTATGACATGCGCCCGCAGGGCTACTTGGGGCGGGCTGTCGCCCGCGCCGTGTCGCAGCAACTGCGCGTCCCGGACAACCCCGAGGATTGGAGCGACGACGACCTGCTGTTCTATCTGGCGCAGTTCGGCAGCGACCAGACGGGCAACCTTATTGTTGGCGAGCAGGCGATGCAAGCATGGACCCGCAGCCGTGCCGCCGGCGCCCTGGAGGCTGTGAACGTGGCGGGCACTGCGCAGCGCTACGTGGAGTTGGCGCAGGTCGCGGCCAATCTCGGACAAGCGGGTTCGAGTGCCGCAGGCGAATTCCCGAAGTTCACTGCAGCCAGGCAACTGCCGGGAGCGCTTTCGCCTCATGTCATCGTGAAGTTCTCCGGCAGCGACTCATCGGCGCCGGTGCGCCGCTGGTCCGACCTTCTGGTGTGCGAGCACCTGGCGCTGGAGGCGCTTTCACGTGTGGGACATCCGGTAGCGCGCAGCCGGATCGTCATGGCGGGCGGGCGCACGTTCCTGGAAAGCGAACGCTTCGATCGGCATGGCGACTACGGGCGCAGTCCCCTGGTCACGCTCAGCTCACTTCAGGGTGCGCTGATTGGCAGCCGCGAATCGGCCTGGCCCGCAGTCATGCGCTCACCGCGCGCGCAGGGTCTGTTCAGGCCCGAGGTCCTGGCACACGCCGAGGAGCTGCACTGGTTTGGCCGCTTCATCGCGAACTCGGACATGCATATGGGCAACCTGAGTTTCCGGCCGCAGGCCACACAGTTCGGCCCGGCGCCGGCGTACGACATGTTGCCGATGCACTATGCGCCGCTTCGCGGCGCAGAGGTGCCGGCGACGCTGGAGTTTCCCCGCGCCAACCTGCCGGCGCCGCCGGCCGGCCGGGAAAGCGGCTGGCAGCGGATGCTTCAGGCGGCCCTCGGGTTCTGGAGCGAAGCCGCTGGCGACAGGCGCATCAGCGACGGCTTTCGCGCGATCTGCTCGTCCAACCTGGAGCAGTTGCAGCGCTTCACGGACGTATGGGCAAGCGCCGAGATTGAAAATGAATCGGGGCTATAAAGAGGCGCACCGGATTTTTCCCCGGCCCCCGCAGCCATGACCATCCGCAACCTCGAAGCCCTGTTCCAGCCGCGCTCGGTCGCCGTGATCGGCGCTTCCGACCGGCCGGGCAGCGTCGGGTCGGTCGTGCTGCGCAATCTCAAGGGGGGCGGCTTCCGGGGCGCGATCTGGCCGGTCAACCGGCGCCATGCCATGGTGGACGCCGGACCGGCCTGGCCCGATGTCGCGTCGCTGCCGGGTGTGCCCGACCTGGGGGTCATCTGTACGCCAGCCGCCACCGTGCCGGACCTGATCGGGGAACTCGGCCGCAAAGGTGCGCGGGCCGCCATCGTGATGACTGCGGGCCTGAAGCAGGCGGCCAGCGGGGGAGCGACGCTGGAGCAGGCCATGCTCGCTGCCGCACAGCCCTATCTGCTGCGGGTTCTCGGCCCCAACTGCATCGGCCTGCTGGTGCCCGGTATGGGGCTCAACGCAAGCTTCGCCCCTGGCAATGCCTTGCCGGGGAAGCTGGCCTTCGTCACCCAATCCGCCGCCTTGGCCACGGCCATGCTGGACTGGGCCAACGGCCGGGGCATCGGCTTCTCGCACTTCATATCGCTCGGCGACAGCGCCGACGTGGACTTCGGGGACACGCTGGACTATCTGGGCAGCGACTGGGGCACCCGCGCCATCCTGATGTACGCGGAGTCCTTGCAGGAAGGGCGCAAGTTCATGTCGGCGGCGCGAGCCGCAGCCCGCAACAAGCCGGTGATCGTGGTCAAGGCCGGGCGCGCTCCCGACGGCGCCCGGGCCGCGGCGTCGCACACCGGTGCCCTGGCCGGCTCCGATGCGGTGTTCGATGCCGTCGTCTCCCGGGCGGGGATGCTGCGGGTCGACACGCTGGAGGCGCTGTTCGATGCCGCCGAAACACTGGCGCACCCGCACCCCCAGCGCGGCGACCGCCTTGCCATCGTGACCAACGGCGGGGGCGCGGGCGTCCTTGCCGCCGACGCGGTCGCGCTGGGCGGACGAAAACTGGCACAACTGAGCCCGGCTTCGATGGCCGCGCTCGACCAGTGCCTGCCCGCGAACTGGTCGCGCGGCAACCCGGTGGACCTCACGGCCGAATCGCCGGTGCAGCGTTACCAGGAGGCCTTGCGCATCCTTCTGGCCGCGCCTGAAGTCGATTCGGTTCTCTTCGTTCATGCACCCACCGCGCTGGTGCCCGCTGCCGAGATCGCGGCCGCGTGCCTGCCGCTGGTGGGGCGCGCCGAAAAGCCCGTTCTGGCCTGCTGGCTGGGCGGACCGACGGTCGCAGCCGCCCGGGCTTCCTGGTCCGCGGCGGGCATCGCCTGCTTCGACACGCCCGAGCGCGCGGTGGCGGCCTGGCTGCAGATGGTCATGCACGCGCGCAACCAGCTCGCCCTGCAGCAGATTCCGCCCGCCTCCTTGATCGAATTCACACCGCAGCGCCAGCGCGCGCAGGCACTGGTCGATGCGGCGATAGCCGAAGGCCAGGAGTGGCTGGATGTGGTGCAGTCCATGGAGCTGCTGCAGGCGTACGGCATCCCTGTCGCCGATACGCGCAGGGCCCATGACGTCGAGGAAGCGGTCCGGCAGGCGGTGCGGATCCGCTTCCCGGTGGCCTTGAAGATCATCGCGCCCCAGATCGTCCACAAGTCCGATACCGGCGGCGTGGTCCTGAATCTGGCTTCACCCCAGGAGGTGCGCACGGCCGCCGAAAAGATGACGCAGCTGGTGTCGCCCGATGCCGGGATGCGGGGCTTCGCGGTCCAGGCGATGGCGCGGCGCTCCCGCGAACTGATCGTGGGCTTGTACAACGATCGCGTGTTCGGGCCGGTCATGCTTTGCGGCAGCGGCGGCACCGACGTCGAATTGAGCAGGCAGCACGCGGTGGCTTTGCCTCCGCTGAATGCGCTGCTCGCGCGCGACCTGATCGAGCGCAGCGGTGTCGCGCCCCTGCTGGCCAGCTGGCGCGGCCGGCCCCCCGCCGACGAGCAAGCGCTGCTGGAGGTCCTGCTCAAGATCTCGCAGATGGCCTGCGACCTCAACGGCATCGCCGAACTCGACATCAATCCCCTGCTGGTGGATGCGCAGGGCGTGCTGGCCCTGGACGCCAGGGTGCGGGTGCGCGACCCGCGGCAGCTGGCGCCGTTGGCGATACGCCCCTATCCGCAAGAGCTGAGCGAATCGCTGGAACTGGCGGGAAAGCGGCTGCTGCTGCGGCCGATACGCCCGGAAGACGGCGAACGCCTCAAACGGTTCTACCAGAATGCGGCGCCCGCCGATATGCGCTTGAGGTTCTTCATGTCCCGCCGCGAACTGCCGCCGTCCGAACTTGCGCGATACAGCCAGATCGACTACGACCGCGAGATGACCTTCGTCGCGCTGGAGCCGGCGGACGGCGAGGGACGCGAGGAAATGGCCGGCGAGGTGCGTGCGGTGTGCGACCCGGACAATCGCAAGGCGGAGTTCGCCATCCAGATCGCGTCCGGATGGCAGGGAAAGGGTTTGGGAAGAATCATGCTGGCCAGACTGGTGCAGTACCTGCGTGAGCACGGCACCGCGGAAGTGGTGGGCGAGTGCCTTCTCGAGAACACATCCATGGCGGAGCTGGCCAAGTCACTGGGTTTCGCGGTCTTGGCGGGACCATTGGGAGAAGCCACGGCGCTGCGTCTCAAGCTGCGCTGAGCCACGGTGGTCACGCTGCGCCCTGGGGCGCCAGGGCACGCGCAGCAAGCGATGGCCGCTGCGCCCAGCACCAGCCGGAACACGCGCGCGGCCGATACCGCAGTCGAGGCGCGGCATGGCGGAAATCTGATTTTTTGTCCGAGCGCAAACTTTCCGAGGGAATCCCTATATGTGCGCCTGCTGATCTGTCGGATACTAGGCAAGCAAGCGCCGATGGCCCTGGAAGGCATCGTGATGGCGCAGGCCCTGTCGACCCACCCACCCCGGAGTTCACATGAAGAAACGAGTGTTCCTGCAGTCGGCCGCCGCTCTCGTGCTGGCCAGCGGTATCGGCGCAGCCCAGGCGCAGACCACGCCGATCAAGTTCCAGCTCGATTGGCGCTTCGAAGGCCCGGCCGCGCTGTTCCTGACACCCGTGGCCA
>JAMPXR010000507.1 GCA_023701085.1 Ramlibacter sp.
CCGATGGCGACACAGTCAGGCAACCCGTCGATGGCGCAGCGCATTGCCCGCGCCCTGCCGACGCTGACGCGCTCGCACCGGCAGGTGGCGGACTATGTGATGGCCCACCCGCTGCAAGCCGCCACCATGCCGATCGACGAGCTGGCCGCGACGGTGGGGGTGTCGGTGGCCACGGCGAACCGCTTCGCGCGGGCGCTGGAGTTCGACGGCTACCCGCAGTTCCGGTCCGCGCTGGTCCTGGGGTTCGAGACCACGCTCGCGCCGGTCGAAAAGCTGCGCAGCAAGCTCGCGCGCTCCGCCACGGTGAGCGACGTCGTGTCCACGACGCTGGCCGGCATCGGGCGCAACATCGAGTCCACACGGCAGTCGCTCGACCCGCTCGCCTGCGAGCGCGCCGTCGACGCCATCCTGGGGGCGCGGCGCGTCTGCGTGGCCGGCTTCGGCAGCAGCAGCTGGCTGGCCGGCCTGCTGCAGCGCAACCTCGACCCTTATTGCGCCGACGTGCAGCTGCTCGCGACCATCGAGGGCTCGTCCCATGGCGCGAAGATCCTGACGCGGCTGCAGCCCGCGGACCTGCTCATTGCCATCGCCTACCCGCGCTACCTGGAAGACACCATCCTGCTGGCGCAGCGCGCGCGCGACGGCGGCGTGCCGGTGCTGGCGCTGACCGACCGCGTCACGTCGCCGCTGGCGCGGCTGGGCACCGTTTCGCTCTACGCGCACGCCGACAGCCAGTATTTCGCCAACTCCGACGCCAGCGTGCTCGCGCTGATCGAGGCGCTGTGCGGCGCCGTGGCGCACCGCGCCAAGGGTTCGCTCAAGGCCGCGACGCAGGTGGCCGAATCGGTGCTGCCCTGGCTGCACGGCAGCCACAGCGGCCGCGTGCGGCCGGTGGGCGAGAGCACGCTGGGTCCAGCCAGATTCCGCAAGGCCGCCGCGGCCAGGACCGCCAAATGATGAGCAAACGACCCGCACCCTTGATCGCCATCCACGGCGGCGCCGGCACGATACGCGCGGGCGCCGCGGACGCCGGCCAGGAGCATGAATACCACGCCGCGCTGCGGGACATCCTCACGCCGCCGCAGCGACTGCTGGCCGATGGCGGCAGCGCGCTGGATGCGGTCTGCCTGGCTGTCGAGCTGCTCGAGGACTGCCCGCTGTTCAATGCCGGCCACGGCGCGGTGTTCACGCACGACGAAACCCACGAACTCGATGCCTCGGTGATGGACGGCGCCACCTTGCGCGCCGGCGCGGTCGGCTGCGTGAGCCGGATACGGCGCCCGGTGCGCGCCGCCCGCGCCGTCATGGAGCATACGCAGCACGTGCTGCTGGTGGGCGCCGGCGCCGAGGACCTGGCCGAGCGCCTGGGGCTGGAGATGGTGTCGCAGGACTATTTCTCGACCGATGCGCGCCGCGAGCAGTTGCGCCGGGCGCTGGCCGCCGACCAGGCGCTGCTGGACCACGACGCGGCCTCGCTGGTGTTTCGCTCGCCGGCCGCGCCGCTGGACGAGGACCGCAAGCTGGGCACCGTGGGCGCGGTCGCGCTGGATGCGCGGGGCAACCTGGCCGCCGCCACCTCCACCGGCGGCATGACCAACAAGCAGCCCGGCCGCGTCGGCGACTCCCCTTTGATCGGCGCGGGCACCTATGCCGACAACCGCAGCGCGGCCATCTCGTGCACCGGCACCGGCGAGATGTTCATGCGCGTGGCGGCGGCCCACGACATCTGCGCGCGCATGGCCTACGGCGGCCTGTCGCTGGAGCAGGCCGCGCGGCAGGTGGTCATGGAGGTGCTGCCCGCGATCGGCGGCCGCGGCGGACTGATCGCGGTGGATGCCCAGGGCAACCTGAGCATGCCCTTCAACACCGAAGGCATGTACCGCGGCTTTGCCCGCGCGGGCGAGGCGCCGCGCACGGCGATCTTCGGCTAGGCGCGGGCGCGATGCAGACCCCCACGAGCGAAGCGCGGCGCCACGGCCTGGCCCTGCCCGAGACCCGGGTCGTCGGCGTCGAGAACCTGTCGGTGCGCTTCGCCACCGCGGAGCGCAGCGTGGACGCGGTGCGCGATCTCTCGTTCCATGTGGATCGCGGCGAAACCCTGGCGATCGTCGGCGAATCGGGATCGGGCAAGTCCGTCACGGCGCTGTCGCTGATGCGGCTGGTCGAGCACGGGGGCGGGCGCATCGTCAATGGCCGCATGGCGTTCCGCCCGCGCGGCGGCGAGGTGCTCGACCTGGCGCAGGCCGGCGACGCGACGATGCGCGGCATCCGGGGCGCCGACATCGCGATGATCTTCCAGGAGCCGATGACCTCGCTCAATCCGGTGTTCACGGCGGGCGAGCAGATCGCCGAATCGATCCGCGAGCACCAGGGCAAGAGCGCCGCCGCCGCGAAGGCGGAGGCGCTGCGCATGCTGGAACTGGTGCGCATCCCGGAAGCGCGCGACGTGCTGGGCCGCTACCCGCACCAGCTCTCGGGCGGCATGCGCCAGCGCGTGATGATCGCCATGGCGCTGTCGTGCCGGCCTTCGCTGCTGATCGCCGACGAACCGACCACCGCGCTGGACGTGACGATCCAGGCGCAGATCCTGCAGCTGATCCGGGTGCTGCAGGACGAGATGCGCATGGGCGTGATCTTCATCACGCACGACATGGGCGTGGTCGCCGAGATCGCCGACCGCGTGCTGGTCATGTACCACGGCCGGCAGGTGGAGGAAGACCGCTCCGATGCGGTGTTCG
>JAMPXR010000508.1 GCA_023701085.1 Ramlibacter sp.
CAGCGGGACTACGTCCAGGCGGCGCGCGTCACCGGCGTGGCGCCGGCGCGCATCATGTGGCGGCACGTCCTGCCCAACGTGATGGGGCCGGTGCTGGTGCTGGCCACGATCCAGGTCGCCACCGCCATCATCACCGAAGCCACGCTGTCGTTCCTGGGCGTGGGTGTGCCGCCCACCTCGCCGTCCCTGGGTACGCTCATTCGCGTCGGCAACGACTACCTGTTCTCGGGAGAGTGGTGGATCGCCCTGTTTCCCGGATTGATGCTGGTGCTGATCGCGCTGAGCGTGAACCTGCTGGGCGACTGGCTGCGCGACGCGCTGAATCCGAAACTGCGCTGAACGCCCATGAGCCTGTTGCAAGTCGAACACCTGATCGTGGAGTTTCCAGGCCGGCGCGGCACGCTGCGGGCACTGGACGACATCAGCTTCGACATCGCCCCGGGCGAAATCCTGGGCGTGGTGGGCGAATCGGGCGCGGGCAAGTCACTCACCGGCGCGGCCATCATCGGGCTGCTGGAGCCACCCGGGCGGGTGGCCTCGGGCCGCATCCTGCTGGAGGGCCGGCGCATCGACGACCTGCCCGCCGAGCAGATGCGCCACATCCGCGGCCGGCAGATCGGGGCGATCTTCCAGGACCCGCTCACTTCGCTCAACCCGCTCTACACCGTGGGGCGCCAGCTGACCGAAACGATCCGCACACACCTGCCGGTGGACAGCGCCGAAGCACGCCGGCGTGCCATCGGCCTGCTCGAAGACACGGGCATCCCCGCCGCGGCGCAGCGCATCGACCACTATCCGCACCAGTTTTCGGGGGGCATGCGCCAGCGCGTGGTGATCGCCCTGGCGCTTGCCGCCGAGCCCAAGCTGGTCATCGCGGACGAGCCGACCACCGCGCTGGACGTGTCGATCCAGGCACAGATCATCCAGCTGCTCAAACGCGTGTGCAAGGAGCGCGGCGCCGCCGTCATGCTGATCACCCACGACATGGGCGTGATCGCCGAAACCTGCGACCGCGTGGCGGTGATGTACGCCGGGCGCGTCGCCGAGATCGGACCGGTGCACGAGGTCATCAACCAGCCGGCGCACCCCTACAGCATGGGACTGATGGCCTCGATCCCCGACATCCATGTGGAGCGCGAGCGCCTGAACCAGATCGAAGGCGCGATGCCGCGGCTGGATGCGATTCCGCCGGGTTGCGCTTACAACCCCCGTTGTCCGCGCGCCTTCGACCGCTGCACCAGGGAGCGCCCCGACCTGCTCGCCGCCGGGGCCACGCGGGCGGCCTGCTGGCTGCACGACCCGCACGGGGCGGCGGCGGCGGGACCACGGATCGAAGCGGGAATGAGGGCGTCATGAGCGCCGCGCTCGTCCAGGCCCGCGATCTGGCCAAGACCTTCAACGTGTCCGCGCCCTGGCTCAACCGCGTGCTCGAGCGGCGCCCGCGCCAGTTGCTGCATGCTGTCGACGGCGTGAGCTTCGATATCGAGAAAGGGCGCACGCTCGCGCTCGTCGGCGAGTCCGGTTGCGGCAAGAGCACCGTGGCGCGCCTGCTGGTGGGCCTGTACCAGCCCACGCGCGGAGGACTGACCTTCGACGGGCGGGATGCCCACGCCATGTTCCGCACGCCCCAGGGCCGCCAATTGCGCCGGCGCATCCAGATGATCTTCCAGGATCCCTATGCCAGCCTGAATCCTCGCTGGACCGTGGCCGACATCGTGGGCGAACCGCTGCGCGAACACGAGATCGTCGCCGACAAGGCGCAGCTCGGCGCGCGCGTCGGCCAGCTGCTGGAGTCGGTGGGGCTGTCGCCGCTGGACATGGCGAAATATCCGCACCAGTTCTCGGGCGGGCAGCGCCAGCGGATCTCGATCGCCCGGGCACTCGCCACCGAGCCGGAGTTCCTGGTGTGCGACGAGCCGACTTCGGCGCTGGACGTGAGCGTGCAAGCCCAGGTGCTGAACATCATGAAGGACTTGCAGCGACAGCGCGGGCTCACTTATCTTTTCATTTCGCACAACCTGGCCGTCGTGCGCCATGTGAGCGATCACGTCGGGGTGATGTATCTGGGCCGGCTGGTGGAGCTGGCGGACAAGCGCCAGCTGTTCGGCCATCCGCGCCATCCCTATACCCGGATGCTGCTCGACGCGATTCCCAAGATGCACGACACCGGACGGGCGCGCACCCCGGTGCAGGGTGAAGTCCCGAATCCGCTAGAACCGCCGACGGGCTGTGCCTTCCATCCGCGCTGCCCGCTGGCGAACCCGCGTTGCAAAGCCGAGCGGCCCGTGCTGCTGGACTTGCATGGCAGCCGCGTCGCCTGCCATGCGGTGCAAGAGGGGCGGGCGTAGCGCGCATCGTGTACTGGCCGCGGATGCGGCTGGGCGAGGTCCATGCGAAAGTAACCCAGCAGGCGGGCGAAGCGCTCGAATTCCTCCGGCCGGGGTTGCTTGGCCAGCTCGACCCGCTCGAAGCGCCAGCGGATGAGCGCGCGGACCCTCAGCTTCCTCAGCGGCCGCCGCCGGCCACGATAATGCGGCGATGAACCCACTCCACACGCTCACGCTGCCGGGTGCGGCCGGCACAGATGCCGGTGCGGCCGCGGGCGCTGAAGGCAGCCTGAACCATGGATGACGCCATGACGCGGCCGCGCTGCGACGACACGGCGGTCTGGGCGGCACTGCACAAGCACTTCGCGGCCGCGGGCCGCACGCTGGACCTGCGCG
>JAMPXR010000509.1 GCA_023701085.1 Ramlibacter sp.
CTGCATTTCCTGCTGCCCGTCGGCACGCTCATCTGGTGCCTGATGGTGGAGGAGCTGTCGCCGGCCCTGTCGGCGTACTGGGCGATCGTCGTGCTCATCGTGCTCATGCTGACCCAGCATCCGCTGATCGCACTGTTTCGCAAGCAGCCCGCCCAGGGCCTGTGGCTGCGCGGATGGCGCGAGGTCGTGGACGGCTTTCACGACGGCTCGCGCAACATGATCGGGATCGGCATCGCGACCGCCACCGCCGGCATCATCGTGGGCGGCATCACGCTCACCGGCCTGGGCCTGCGGATGACCGAATTCGTCGAGTTCGTTTCCAGCGGCAACGTGATCGCCATGCTGTTGTTCATCGCGTTCGTCTGCCTGGTGCTCGGCATGGGCGTGCCGACCACGGCCAACTACGTGCTGGTGGCGACCCTGATGGCGCCGGTGGTGGTGGAACTGGGCGCGCAGGCTGGCCTCATCGTCCCGCTGATCGGGGTGCACCTGTTCGTCTTCTACTACGGGATCATGGGCGACATCACGCCGCCCGTGGGCCTTGCCACTTTCGCGGCAGCGGCGATTTCGGGCGAGGACGCCATTCAGACCGGCGTCCAGGGGGCGCTCTACGCGCTGCGCACCGTGGTGCTGCCTTTCATCTGGATCTTCAATCCGCAGCTGCTGCTGATCGACGTGCATACTACGGCCGAACTGGTGCGGGTGGTGGCCGCCTGTACCGTGGCGATGCTCATCTTCGCGGCCATCAGCATGAACTGGTTCCGCGTGAAGAGCCGCCTGTGGGAAAACCTGCTGCTGGCGCTGGCGGTGGCGCTGTTGTTCCGGCCGGACTTCTTCATGGACCAGATCACCCCGGAGTACCGCGAGGTCCCCGCGGCGCAGGTGTACGAAGTCGCCAAGTCGATCCCGGCGGACCAGTCGCTCGTCATGCTCATCAAGGGCACGACGCTCGAAGGGGAGGACGTCTCCAAGACCGTGGCCGTTCAGCTGGGGGACAAGGGACCGGACGGCCGCAAGCGGCTGGCCGACGCCGGCCTGCAGCTGGTGCCGCTGGGCACGCAGGTGCAGATCGGCGCCGTCAAGTTCGGCTCGCGGGCGAAGAAGGGCGGTGTGGAGCAGGGGTGGGACGTGCAGGCGCTGAAGGTTCGGACCGAGCGGCCGACGCCGCACTGGTTCTACCTGCCCGCGCTGCTGTTGATCGGCTTGGTCTGGCTGGTTCAGGGCCTGCGCGCGCGCAGGCCGGCCCTGGCGGCATGACGCGCGTCGCCCTGATCCACGCGCTGTCGCATTCGGTCGCCCCCATCAACGAGGCGATGGCGCGCGACTGGCCGCGGGCCGTGCGCATGAACCTGCTGGACGACAGCCTGTCGGCGGACCTCGCGACGGGCGGCGGGCTGGACACCGCCATGCACGATCGCTTCCAGCGGCTCGCGCAGTACGCCATCGACTGCGGCAGCCGCGCGATCCTGTTCACCTGCTCCGCCTTCGGCCCGTGCATCGACGCGGTGGCGCGAAGACACGCGACGGTGCCGGTCCTCAAGCCGAATGAAGCGATGATCGCGGACGCGGCCGCGCTGGGAACGCGCGTCGGCCTGGTGGCCACGTTCGGCCCGACGCTGGTGTCCATGCCGCCGGAGTTCCCGGCCACCGTGCAACTCGAATGCGCCTTGGCGGACGGCGCGCTGGCGGCGCTCGACGCGGGCGATGCGCGCTTGCACGACGACCGGGTGGTGCAGGCGGCGCTGCGGCTGGCGCGCGCCGGCTGCGGCGCGATCGCGCTCGCCCAGTTCAGCATGGCGCGCGCGCGCCCGCGGGTGGCCGCGGAAACCGGCTTGCCGGTCCTGACCACGGTCGACAGTGCCGTGGCCGCGCTCAAGCGCCGGCTCGGCGGCGCCTGATTTCAGGCGTCGCGCTCGTCGTCCACCGACGCGCTCCATCGATCCCCCCAGCCGCGCCGGGCATCGTCGAGCTCACGGCGCCCGCGCTTGGTCGGCCGTCCCTGCTCGATCGACAGCGCGGGTTCCGGCGCCAGGCGGCGCTGCTCGGCCGCGCGTTCCCGCGACTGGATGCTCTCGGCCGTTTCCTCGTAGAGCATCTGGGCCACCGGTGCCGGCCCGCGCACGCCCGACAGCCCTTTGACGAGGACGGTGCGCCGCAGCGGTCCCTGGCGCAGCGTGACCTGGTCGCCCGCCTTCACCTCGCGCGCCGGCTTGGCCGGCTGCCCGTTCACCTCGACCCGGCCCTTGTCGATTTCCTCGACGGCGAGCGTGCGCGTCTTGTAGAAGCGCGCGGCCCACAGCCACTTGTCGATGCGCAGCTTGTCCATCAGGCCGGATTGTCCGCCCGCGGCAGGCGCACGGTGGCATCGAGGCCCTCGATGCGCCCATGGCCCTCGCGGTTTTCCAGGCTGATCGTGCCGCCCAGCGCATGCACGATTTCGTGACAGATCGCCAGCCCCAGGCCCGTGCCGCTGCGCGCGTCGCCGGGCGAAAACGGCTGGAACAGCCGCGCCTGCTGCTCGGCGGGGATGCCGGGGCCGTGGTCGGCCATGGTGAGCGCGACCGAATTCGCGTCCGCCGCCACCCGCACGGCCAGTGCGCCGCCGCTGGGGCTGTGCTTGATCGCGTTGTGCAGCAGGTTGCGGGTGAGTTCGCGCAGCATCCATTCGTGGGAACGCACCGGCGCCGCCACCGTGGCGATCTCGAAGTCGAGATC
>JAMPXR010000510.1 GCA_023701085.1 Ramlibacter sp.
AAGTGATTTCACATACTGCAAACCCGCCGCCCAGGTCCTGGCGCACCTTGCTGGCCACGGACGCGGGAAAGCCGCCCAATCAGGCGCCCGTCGGCCGGTATGGCAATTGATCAACGGAGACCACATGTCGTCTGTGTCGATATCTCCCAACGCGCTGCCGCAGGCGCGCCCCCCGTCCGGTTTTTCGAAAGGCACGGTGCTGCTGCCCCGCCCCGACGAGTACTTCGAAATCCGGTTCGAATCCATCGGCGGCCTCGGGGCACACGCGGCCGGACAGGTGCTGGCGACGGCCGCGGTGGTCGGCATGGGCTTGAACGGCGCCCACTTCTCGTCCTACGGTTCGGAAAAAAAGGGCTCGCTGATCCGCTCGTATGTGCGCCTGGCCGCCGGCGACCGTCCGATACGCACCAGCGCGCCGATCGACCGGCCCGACGTGATCGTCGTGTTCCACGCCGCGCTGCTGCGCAGCGCGGTGACCTTCGCCGGACTCAAGCGGGGCGGCATCCTGATCTACAACGCGCCGGCGGGCGTGGTGCCGCCGGAACTCGCCGCGCTGCCGGCGACCGCGCGCGTGATCCGCGTCGACGCCACCGGCATCGCGATGAAGCAGCAGTCGCGGCCCAACGCCGTGTTCCTGGGCACGCTGTGCGCCCTGTGCCCCTTCCTGGACCGGGACACCGTGCTCGGGGCTCTGTCGGAGGAGTTCGCCGGCAAGCATCCGGACGCGGTCGCCTCCAATGAGCGGGCTTTCCATGCCGGCGAGGACGAATTCGAGCTGCTCGAGGGCGTCGGCAAGGCCCAGGGCGACTTGAGCCCGATGCAGGCGGAGCCGCTGTGGGGCTACCGGACGCAGCCGGCCGGGGGCGTGCTGCCCGCGCCCGGCAACACGATCTGGAACGACCTCACCACCTCGCGCATCGGCTGGATGCCGGTGCTCGACGCGGCCAAGTGCATCCATTGCGGCGTGTGCGATCTGGTCTGTCCCGATTTTTGCCTGGCCTGGGATGCCGCCGACGACGGCGACAAGTTCGTGCGCAAGCTCAAGGGCGTGGACTACCGCTACTGCAAGGGCTGCCTGCGCTGCGTCGAGTCCTGCCCCACCGGAGCGCTCGCCAAGACCGCCGAAACCGCCGGGCTCGCGGACAAGCTGCGCGTGCCGCTTTTTCCAGAACTGATCGCATAAGGGGCGCACCATGACCACACCAGCCATCGCCGAGTCCCCGCGCGCCGCCGACAGCGCGCCCGCGGCAGTGGTGCGGCAGCGCATCGAGTTCCGCAGCGGCAACGAGGCCGCGGCCGCCGCGTCGCGCGACATCGGCTACCACGTGATGGGGTACTTCCCGATCACGCCGTCCACCGAAGTGGCGGAGACGCTCTCCAAGATGCAGGCCGAGGGCGCGCACGAGATCGTGATGGTCGCCGGCGACGGCGAGCACGGCGCGGCCGGCATCTGCTACGGCGCGGCGCTGGGCGGCGGCCGCGTGCTGAACGCGACCAGCTCGCAGGGCCTGCTCTACGCGCTGGAGCAGCTGCCGGTGCAGGCCGGCACGCGCGTGCCCATGGTGCTGAACGTGGCGGCGCGGGCCGTGTCGGGTCCGCTGGACATCCGCGGCGACCATTCGGACTTCTACTACGCGCTCAACACCGGCTGGATCATCCTCTGCGCGCGCGACCCGCAGGCGGTGTACGACCTCAATTTCGCGGCGGTGCGCATCGGCGAGCACCCCGACGTGCGGCTGCCGGTGCTGATCGCCTACGACGGCTTCTTCACCAGCCACCAGAAGCGCCGCATCCAGGTGTTCGACGATCCGGCGGCCGTGAAGCAGTTCCTCGGCCAGCGTCCCGACTGGCCCACGCCGCTGGACACCGAGCATCCGGCCACGTTCGGCGCGTACATGAACGATCCGGACCTCATCAACAACAAGGTGCAGCTGTCTGCAGCGATGGAGGCGGCGCGCCGCGTCATCCCGCAGGTGTTCGCCGAGCTGGAACACATCACCGGGCGCTCTTACGCCGTGCTGGACGAATACCGGATGGAGGACGCCGAGGTCGCCCAGGTTCTCATCAACTCGGCGGCCGAAACCGCCAAGGAAGTGGCCGACACGCTGCGCGCCCAGGGCAAGAAGGTCGGGGTGCTCTCGCCCAACGTGATGCGCCCGTTCCCGGCCGACGAGTTCCGCCAGGCGCTCAAGCGGGTGAAGGCCGCGACCATCGGCGATCGCGCCGACTCCTACGGCGCCGGCGGCGGCAACCTCTCGCTCGAAGTGCGTGCCGCGCTGCAGCTCGATCGCGACAACGACACCCTGGTGCTGTCGCGCGTCTACGGTCTGGGCGGCAAGGACTTCGTGGGCGCGGACGCGCAGGTGTTCTTCGACGAGGCCATCGCCGCGGGGACGACGCGCCAGCCGGCGCAATGGTTCGCCTACCACGGCGCCACGCCCGGACGGGCGGACAGCAAGCCGCGCCCCGGCCTGCCGCCGATCCGCGCGGCCGAGGCCTCGCGCGGCATGGCGAAAGTGACGCAGGACCCGGTGACCGGGCGCCTGGACGTCGAACTCGCGCCGCTGTGGAAGATGACCGAGGCGCCGGGCCGGATCGCTCCCGGGCACGGCGCCTGCCCCGGCTGCGGCGCCTTCCCCACGCTGCACCAGGTCGATCGCGTGCTCGAAGGCGACGTGGTCGTGCTGTTCCAGACCGGCTGCGCCATGGTCGTG
>JAMPXR010000511.1 GCA_023701085.1 Ramlibacter sp.
AAGTACAGCTCGATCTTCAACTACCCGACCCTGACCTGGGCCGACGTCGGCACCATCGGCTGGCTGGTGGACGGCGCGGCCATCATGAACCAGGTGCCGATCTGCCGCTGCTCCTACGGGCCGTACGCGCGCGCGATGATCCGCATCTGCAAGGAGGAAAGCTTCCACCAGCGCCAGGGCTTCGACAGCCTGCTGGCCATGATGAAGGGGACCCAGGCGCAGCAGGACATGGTGCAGGACGCCGTCAACCGCTGGTGGTGGCCGGTGCTGGCGATGTTCGGTCCGCCGGACGCGGACAGCCCCAACAGTTCGCAGGGCATGCGCTGGGGCATCAAGCGCGTCAGCAACGACGAGCTGCGACAGAAGTTCGTCGATGCCACCGTGCCGCAGGCGAAGATCCTGGGCGTGACCCTGCCCGACCCCGAGCTCAGATGGAACGAGGGGCGCCAGCACCACGACTATGGCGCCATCGACTGGGACGAGTTCTGGGCGGTGGTCAACGGCAACGGCCCCTGCAACCGGGAACGGCTGGCGACGCGCGTGAAGGCGCACGCGGACGGCCAGTGGGTGCGCGACGCCGCGCTCGCGCATGCACGCAAGCAGCAGTCGCGCGAAATGAAGGATGCCGCATGAGCACGAGGTCTGACAAGCCATTGCCCTCCCCTGGGGAGGACAGGGAGGGTGTGGGGGCCAGCCGGCTCGGGCCATCGGCCGGCGCGGGCGCAGCACGCGACTGGCCGCTCTGGGAAGTCTTCGTGCGCTCCAAGCAGGGCCTGGAGCACAAGCACTGCGGCAGCCTGCACGCGGCCGACGCCCGGCAGGCGCTGCAGATGGCGCGCGACGTCTACACGCGCAGGCAGGAAGGCGTGAGCATCTGGGTCGTGCCCTCGTCGCTGATCATCGCCAGCGAACCCGAGGACAAGGCGGAGTTCTTCGAGCCCGCCGCCGACAAGATCTACCGGCACCCGAGCTTCTACGACATTCCCGACGAAGTCGGGCACATGTGATGGACCGGCCACCGCAGGACGCGCCCGTGGCGGCGCCGCTCGACTATTTGCTGCACCTCGCCGACAACGCCCTGGTGCTGGGCCAGCGCAACGCCGAATGGTGCGGCCACGGGCCGGCGCTGGAGGAAGACATCGCCATGGCCAACATCGGCCTGGACCTGATCGGGCAGGCGCGCCTGCTGTACCAGCACGCGGCGACGCTGGCCGGCCCGGGCGCCACCGAGGACAGCCTGGCCTATTTCCGTGACGCCGGGCAGTTCCGCAATTTCACGCTGCTCGAATTGCCGCATCATGGGCCGCTGGCCGGCACGGCAGCGGCCGAGCGCGATTACGCGACCACCATCGCGCGCAACTTCCTCTACAGCGCCTTCATGCTGCTGCGCTGGCAGTCGCTGCAGGATTCGGGCGACGCGCAGCTGGCCGCGATCGCCGCGAAGTCCCTCAAGGAAACGCGCTACCACCTGCGGCACGCCCGCGACTGGCTGGTGCGGCTGGGCGACGGCACCGCCGAATCGCGTGCCCGCATGCAGGCAGCGCTCGATCACCTGATGCCCTACACGCAGGAATTCTGGACGCGGTCCGACGCCGAGACCGCCGCGCTGGAGAGCGGCGCCGCCGCCGATCCCGGTTCGTTCAGGCAGGCGTGGGAGCAGGCCGTGGCGCAGGCGCTGGCCGAAGCCGGCTTGCAGCCACCGCCCGGCGGCGGCCATGTTTCGCGCGGCAAGCAGGGCCTGCACTCGGAGCACCTGAGCTACCTGCTCGCGGAAATGCAGGGCCTCGCGCGACAGCATCCGGGGGCGTCGTGGTGAACGCGCCCTCCAGGTCGGCCATTCCCGCAGCAGCCAATGCCCTCATTCCCGCGGAGGCCGATGGGATGGTGAACTGCGAAGCGCAGCGCGCCTGGAGCATCCTGGAGGCAATCGCCGACCCCGAAATTCCGGTCGTCTCGATCCGGGAACTGGGCATTCTGCGCGAGGTGAACGAGCGCGACGGCGACCTGGAAGTGGTGATCACGCCCACCTACAGCGGCTGCCCGGCCATGGGCCAGATCGAGGACGAGGTGCGCGCCGCGCTGGCCGCCACGGGCTTGCACGCGCGCGTGGTGACACGGCTGGCGCCGGCCTGGACCACCGACTGGATCAGCGAAACGGGAAAGCGGAAACTGCGCGCCTTCGGCATCGCGCCGCCGCGCGCGGCCTCGCAGGACGCTGTCGTGCGTTTCGCCAGCCGCCGCCCGGCCGCCGATCCGGGCGTGGCCTGCCCGCACTGCGGCTCGGACAATACGACCGAGATCTCGCACTTCAGCTCCACCGCCTGCAAGGCGCTGTACCGGTGCCTGGACTGCCGCGAGCCCTTCGATTACTTCAAGCCTTATTAGGCGTGCCCGAACAAAGCCATGGCAGCGCACTTTCACACGCTCGAAGTCAAACGGGTCACGCCCGACGCGGCGGGCTCGGCCGCGATCACGCTGCAAGTCCCCGCGGCCCTGCGCGATCGCTTCGACTATCGCCCCGGCCAGTTCGTGACACTGCGCGCCACGATCGAAGGCCGCGAAACGCGCCGCAGCTATTCCATCTGCAGCCCGCGCCAGCGCTATCTGGAGCACGGCGAGATCGACATCGGCGTCAAGCCGGTGGAAGAGGGAGTGTTCTCGGTCTGGGCTCTGGCCCAGCTGCGCGCGGGGAGGACGATCGAAGCGA
>JAMPXR010000512.1 GCA_023701085.1 Ramlibacter sp.
CGAAGTCACCTTCCACAGCCCCGCGGCCGATATCGATCTGCACTGGAATATCCTGCGGCCGGGCCGCACGCGGGTGGATTTGACGCCCGAGTTGCTTGGCCGGCGTGTGAGGGTCAACGGCTTCTGGGGCTTGTCGGACGACGACAGCATGTTTCTCATGCTCACGCACCCCGCGTTTGCAAAGTACATCTGCTCGCCGCACATGGGGCTGGGGCGGGTCATGACATTTCTGCTGTGGTCGCAGAAGGTCGATGTCCATTGGCCGGCGGTGTTGGCGCTGCTGGAGCGCGCGGGCCTCAAGACGGCGGCCTGGGCCATGCTCACTTGGTTTGTTGCGCTCGCACCCGCCAGCCTGCAGCCGCGCTTGTCTCGGTGGCGCGAGTCGGTCCGACCGGGGCGGCTGCGGGCCTGGTATCTGGAACGCTGGATTCGGCACAACCTGCCCACGCGACTGCTCGCGCACGCCTGGCTGATCCAGTTCGGGCTGACCGGCTTTCTGCACGACCGACCTTCGGATGCCTTGATAGCGTTCAGGGGCTGGCATTCGGCGCGGCGCAATCGCGAGATCGATGCGCGGGAGTTCCAGCCTGCGCGGGAATGCTCGACGTGAAATTGTCTCGTCTGCTCTCGCTGAACGCTTCGCAGTGGTGGCTGGTGCTGACCACGGCCATGCTGATTCCGGTGTACTGGCTGGGCGTTCGGTCGGGTGTTTACCGTCCCACGGACTGGCCCCTTGGCGCTGCCGGCGACGCCCGGCCATTGGGCGAGCGGGAAGAGGTGGTCCACATAGGTGCTTTGGTCAACGCGACGGCCCGGCACATGCCCTGGCCGGTGACCTGCCTGGTTCGCTCGCTGGTGCTGGTTTCGCAACTGCGGCGCCGCAAGATCGCCAGCCGCTTGCGCATCGGCGTGCGGATGGCCGGCGGCGAGTTCAAGGCGCATGCGTGGGTGGAGCACGGGGCCGTGCCGGTCAATGACCGTGCCGACATCGCGCAGGAATTCCTTCCGATCGACGGCGCCCTGCCGGGGCGGGCTTTTTCCTCGCCATGAGCGGCATTGCCGCCATCATCCATTTCGATGGGCGGCCAGTCGCGCCGGGCGACGTCGATCGCATGACGGCCAGCATGGCGTACCGCGGCCCGGACGGCATTCGCCACCTTCAGGGTGGGCCGGTTGCGCTGGGCCACTGCCGGCTGTGTACCACCACCGAATCGCTGGAGGAAGTCCAGCCGGCGGCCAGCGCCAGCGGCAAGGTGTGGCTGGTCCTGGACGGCTGGCTGGACAACTGGGTGGAACTGCGCGCCGAGCTGCTGCGTCGCGGCGCGACTCTTCGCAACCGCTCGGATGCCGAGCTCGTGCTTGCCGCTTACGAGCTGTGGGGCGAAGACTGCGTGCTGCACATCGAAGGCGATTTCGCCTTGGTGGTCTGGGACGAGCAGCGGCAAGCCGTCTTCTGCGCGCGCGACAGGATGGGCAACAAGCCCTTGAACTTCTTCTGGACCGGCAAGAGCCTGGTCATTGCGTCGGAAGTTCGCGCCATCCTGGCGCTGCCGTGGGTGCCGCACGAGCTGAACGAGGGGCTGCTGGCCGAACGGCTGGCCGGGGAATGGTGGTCCAGGAGCGAGACGCTTTGGAAGGGCCTGACGCGGCTGGTCGCGGCGCACCGGATGACGGTGACGAGTGCCGGGATCCGGATGGACCGGTACTGGACGCCCGACCTGGAGACCGTCATCCGCTACAAGAGCGACGAGGAGTATTTCCAACACTACCGTGAACTATTCCTGGATCGCGTGCGGCGCTCCGCACGCTCGCACCGGCCGGTGGCTTACGACGTCAGCGGCGGCCTGGATTCGTCGGCGATCTTTTGCGCGGCCAGGCATTTGCAGGACAGAAGGCAATTGCCTGCGCCCGAGATTCGCGGCTACACCATGGATTTTTCGGGCGATCCGCGCGCGGATGAAATCGATTACGTGCGCGCCGTTGCGCGGTTCCTGAAAACCGACATCGCCGAGATCGCCCCTACCGATATGCCGCTGCCGTGGTACGTGGCCAACTCGCGGGAAAGCGGCGAGCAGGCGCCCTACCCCAACAGCGTGATGATGTACGGCGTGAGGCAGGCAGCGGTGCAGGCAGGCAGCCGCGTCGTCATCGTGGGGAATGGGGGCGACGAATGGCAGGACGGGTCGCGCGCCTACTACGCGGAGGAACTGGCCGCCGGGCGCCTGCGCAATCTCTTCGCCTGCCTGGGCTTCGATTTGCGGTCGATAGGCCCGGCGGCGACGCTGCATGCGTTTCTGCGGCACGGCATTTTTCCGCTGCTGCCCACGGCTGCGCGGGAATCGATGCGCGGCATCGTGCGCCAAGTCGCCCGGCGGTACGTTCCTGACGCCGATTGGCTGGCTGCGGGAACCGCGAGCCTTGCCAGGAGCCGGCGCTCATTGCGCCCGAGCGTTCCGGCAGCGCGCACCGTGCCCCAGCGGCAAATGCTCGAATTGCTTTACCAGGAAGTGGTGCGCGATTGGTTCCGCGAGGTGGACGAACGGCAAAACGCCCGACTTGGGCTGGAAGGGCGGCGCCCCATGGATACGCCCGCCCTGCTGCAGTTCGCCTTGTCAACGCCGGAACGCCTGCGGATGCGCGGCGACCGAAGCAAGTTCATGCACGTATCCGCGCTGCGCCGCTTGGTGCC
>JAMPXR010000513.1 GCA_023701085.1 Ramlibacter sp.
AAGCTAAAACAGTCCTGAAACAGGCTGCTCGCGCGAACCCCGGGCGCGAATCTACCGCAGCACCCCCAGCGCGAACGGCAGGCTGGCCAGCGCGAGCAGCGTGGACAGCGTCACCAGTCCCGCCACATACGGACCGTTGTAGCCCATGCGCGCGGCCAGCACGTAGGCGCTCGAAGCGGTGGGCAGCGCGGAGAAGGCGAGCAACACGCTGGTCTGCGCCGGGTCCAGCCGCAGCAGCCGCGCCAGGACCATCGCGGCCACCGGCGTGAGGAAATGGCGGATGGACAGCACCGACACCGTGAGGGCCTTGGCGCGCGCAAGCGTGCCGAACTGCATGCCCGCGCCCGCGGCCATCAGGCCCAGCGCCAGCGATGCGGCGCCTATGCGCGTGACCGCCGGCTCGATCCACACCGGAATCGAGAAGCCCAGCAGGTTGGCGGCCAGCCCCGACACGGTGGCGATGATCAGCGGGTTGCGCAGCAGCTGGCCGGCCAGTCCCAGGCGGCCATGGCGCGCCATCGGCCAGACCGCCGCCACGTTGAACAGCGGGACGCAAAACCCGATCAGCACCGCGATCAGCAAGGGCCCCTGCGGTCCGGCGACCCGCTCGGCCAGCGCCAGCCCCACGAACGAATTGAAACGAAATCCGATCTGCGCGCTGGCCGCATGGTCGCGCGCGTCGATGCGCCGCCCCAGCCAGGGCAGATGCGGCAGCGAGTACGACATGGCGATGCCGGCCAGCGCCATCGCCAGGCCCGCCGCGATCAGCCGGGACGTCGCCCCCAGGTCCAGCGGACTTCTCACGATCGACTGGAACAGCAGCACTGGAAACAGAAAGTAATAGACCAGGCTTTCCACCTGCTGCCAAACGGTACGGTTCAGGGCGGTGTGGCGGCATACGAGGTAGCCGCACAGGATCAGCGCGAAATCGGGGAAGAGCAGCTGGGCGAAGTTCACGCCCCGAGGATAACGGTGCTGCCGAGGCACCCGCGGGACACCGGCCGCGTCCGGGGAAGCTTGCCTGAGTTAAGCTTCCATGTGCAACCCACACGCTGGGCGCCGCATTCCGCTCTTAGCATGACGCCATCCCCCTTTCCGCTTTCCCTTTTCCCCAGTTCAACAGGAGGTTTTTCGATGAAACGCCGTCAGTGGTTCGCCCTGTCCGCCGCCGCGCTGGCGCTGGCCGCCGGGCCCGCGCTCGCCCAGGGCTATCCCACCAAGCCCATCAAGCTGCAGGTGCCGTTCGCGCCGGGCGGCACCACCGACATCATCGCGCGGGTGATCGCCGACCCGCTGGGCAAGGCCCTGGGCCAGCCGGTGGTGGTCGAGAACAAGGCCGGCGGCGGCGGCATCATCGGTGCGACCGAGACGGTGCGCGCGGCGCCGGACGGCTATTCGCTGGGCATGGCGACGGTGTCGACCACCGCGGCCAATCCCGCGATCAATCCGCGCACGCCCTACAACCCCATCACGGACTTCACGCCCATCATCAACATCGCGGCGACGCCGAACGTGATCGCCGTGCACCCGACCTTTCAGGCCAAGACCTACCAGGCCTTCGTCGCCGAGCTCAAGCGCGCCCCGGGGCGTTACTCGTACGCGTCCTCGGGCACCGGCGGGATCGGCCATCTGCAGATGGAGCTGTACAAGAACCTGTCGGGCACCTTCGTCACGCACATTCCCTATCGCGGCGCGGGCCCGGCGCTCAACGACACGGTGGCCGGGCAGGTGCCGATGATCTTCGACAACCTCCCGTCGGCGCTGCCCTTCATCAAGGACGGCCGGCTGGTGCCGGTGGTGGTGGCCGCGCCGCAGCGCCTGGCCGTGCTGCCCAACGTGCCGACCTTCAAGGAGGTGGGCCTGGAGCCGGTGAACCGCATGGCGTATTACGGCATCCTGGGGCCCAAGGGCATGCCCAAGGAAGTCGTCGACAAGATCTACGCCGCGACCAAGAAGGTGCTGGAGGACCCGGCGGTGCGCAAGCGCATCGAAGACACCGGCTCGCTCGTCATCGGCAACACGCCGCAGCAATTCGCCGAGCAGATCAAGGCCGAGTACGCGGTCTACAAGAAAGTGGTCGATACGGCGAAGCTGAAGCTGGACTGAGCGGCGCATCATCGCCGCAGCCCCGCCCGCGGGGTTCAAAAGGCGGTGTAGCGATCGGGCCTGTGGTTGATGGCCAGGGCGAAGTTCAGCGCGAGCGCGCCCACCACCGACCACGCCGCGCGAGGCAGATCGAGCCAGGGCGCGGCTGCCAGCAGGATCGCCGCGTCGATGCAAAACTGCGTGACACCGGCGCGCCAGCCGAGCCGGTCCTGCAGCCACAAGACCAGCACGTTCAGGCCGCCCAGGCTGGCCTGGTGGCGAAACAGGATGATCAGGCCGGCGCCGATCAGCAGCCCGCCCCCCAGCGCGGCGAAAGCCGACTCGACGCTGCCTATGCGTAGCCAGTGCGGCAGCTGCTCCGAAAGCAGCGACAGCAGGGTGACGGCAGCCAGGGTCTTGAAGGTGAACCGGGCACCGATGCGGCGCCAGGCCAGCGCGTAAAAGGGCAGGTTGACCGCGAAGAACAGCACGCCGAAGGGAAGCTGCGTCATGTAATGCAGCACGAAGGCGATGCCCACGGTGCCGCCGGTCATCAGCCCGGCCTCGCGGAACATCATCAGGCCGAGCGATACGAACAAGGT
>JAMPXR010000514.1 GCA_023701085.1 Ramlibacter sp.
GACGGTCTTCACGACTTCCGGGCCGGTGACGAACATGTAGGAGCTGTCCTTGACCATGAAGATGAAATCGGTCATGGCGGGCGAATACACCGCGCCGCCGGCGCAGGGGCCCATGATCATGCTGATCTGCGGGATCACGCCCGAAGCCATCACGTTGCGCTGGAACACGTCGGCGTAGCCGCCCAGCGAGGCCACGCCTTCCTGGATGCGGGCGCCGCCGGAATCGTTCAGGCCGATCACCGGCGCGCCGACCTTCATCGCCTGGTCCATCACCTTGCAGATCTTTTCGGCATGCGCCTCCGACAGCGCGCCGCCGAACACCGTGAAGTCCTGGCTGAAGACGAACACCAGGCGGCCGTTGATCATGCCGTAGCCGGTGACGACGCCGTCGCCCGGCACCTTGCTGGCCTCCATGCCGAAGTCGGTGCAGCGGTGCTCGACGAACATGTCCCATTCCTCGAACGTGCCCTCGTCCAGCAGCAGCTCCAGGCGCTCGCGCGCGGTGAGCTTGCCCTTGCCGTGCTGCGAATCGATGCGCTTTTGACCGCCGCCCAGGCGCGCCGCGGCCCGCTTCTTCTCAAGTTGATCGAGGATGTCGTGCATTGTCTTGTTCTCCGTGGCTTGTCATCCCGGGCCCGAGCCGGGTTCCATGAATTCGTGTTCCTGCGTCGCTCCCGGGTCGTCGCCCGGATGCCGCGGCAGCCGGGCCGCGGCCAGCAGGCGCCGCGCGGCCGTGGACGCGGGAACCCGGCCGGCCTCCACGGCGGCTTTCAACTGGGGCAGCAGCTGCCTGACGGCCGCGTCGCTCCTGAACGCCTGCTTCAGGCCCGCGTCGATGCGCTCCCACATCCAGTCCAGCGCCTGGTGCTGGCGTCGCGCGGCGAACTGGCCGTTGGCGGTGCGCAGCGACTTGAATTCCCGCGCTTCATTCCAGAAGCCTTCCACCCCCTGGCCCAGCAAGGCGCTGAGCTGGATCACGCGCGGATGCCACGCCTGCCCGTCGCGCGGCCCGTGAGGCATCTGCCCGAACAGCCGCAAGGCGCCGGTCACCTGCGCCTGGGCCCGCGTCGCCGCGTCCGGGTCGAGGTCGGCCTTGTTGATCACCACCAGGTCCGCCAGCTCCATCACGCCCTTCTTGATCGCCTGCAGGTCGTCGCCGGCATTGGGCAACTGCATCAGCACGAACATGTCGGTCATGCCCGCCACCGCGGTTTCGCTCTGGCCGACGCCCACCGTCTCGACGATCACGATGTCATGGCCCGCGGCTTCGCACACCAGCATGGCCTCGCGCGTCTTTTCCGCCACGCCGCCCAGCGTGCCGCCCGACGGGCTGGGCCGGATGTAGGCGCGCTCGTGCACCGAGAGCCTCTGCATCCGCGTCTTGTCGCCCAGGATGGAGCCGCCCGACACCGTGCTCGAGGGGTCTATGGTCAGCACGGCCACGCGATGCCCCTGGTCGATCAGGAACAGGCCCAGCGCTTCGATGAACGTGCTCTTGCCCACGCCCGGCACGCCGCTGATCCCCAGGCGAAACGACTTGCCGCTGTGCGGCAGCAGCGCCGTCAGCATTTCATCGGCCTGCGCCCGGTGGTCCGCGCGGGTCGATTCCAGCAGCGTGATCGCCTTGGCGATGGCACGGCGCTGCGCGGGGCCCGCCGCCGCGAGGACGCGCTGTGCCATGCCGCTCACGCGCGCCCCACCCAGCGCTCGCGCGCTTGCACGATGATCTGCGCCAGCCGCTGCGCCCACTGCGGGTACAGGCGCGGGCCGGGGTGAAATCCGTCTTCGGCCAGCACGGCCGGGTCGGTGCTCCATTGCAGCGCGCAGTATCCCAGCCGGCGCTCGCCGCTCCAATCACGGACGGCGGCGTCCAGCCAGGCCGCATAGCGGCCCAGATACCAGCGCAGCGGCTGCGGCACGGCCCGCAACATGTGCATGGGCGGCAATCCGGACAGCACGGCCCATCGGGCGCCGCTGCGCTGCTGCAGTTCCGACCAGAGCAGCGCCGTCTGCGCGATGAACTGCCCGGCCGGCGTCTGGGAACTGACGTCGTTCACCCCCAGGGCGGTCACCACCACGTCGGCGGGCCGCAGCTCGGACTGCCGCACCAGCGCGCGCGCCTCGGCGGTATTGACGCCCGTCCGGGCGACCAGCTGCCATGCCACGGGGACGGCCAGCGCATCGGCCAGGCGCGCGGCCAGCGGCAGCGCCAGGGCCTGCGCCTGGTCGGCCACGCCGACCCCCGCCGCCGACGAGTCGCCAACCACCAGCAGCCGCAGCCCGGGCGCGCCGTGGCCGATCTCGCCCGCGCGCGGACCCGCCGCCTCCGGAAGCCGCAAGGCCTTGCGCCTGAGCCACCGCGACTGGGGCAGCAGCAGCGGCCCGAGCGCGAACTTGGCGGCCAGCAGGCCCGCGGCGCCGTTCATTGCGCGGCCAATGCCTTGCGGATCTGTTCGAGCACGCCCTTGGCGCTCGCGGGAATCGGCGTGCCCGGGCCGTAGATGCCCTTCACGCCCGCCTGCAGGAGGAATTCGTAATCCTGCTGCGGGACCACGCCGCCCACGAACACCACGATGTCGTCGGCGCCCTGTTTCCTCAGCTCCGCGATGATGGCGGGCACCAGCGTCTTGTGGCCGGCAGCCAGCGTGCTGACGCCCACGGCGTGCACGTCGTTCTCTATCGCC
>JAMPXR010000515.1 GCA_023701085.1 Ramlibacter sp.
GAACTTGCCTTTGAGTTCCAGCAGCAGGCGCTCGGCGGTCTTCTTGCCGATGCCCGGCACCTTGACCAGCCGTCCCGCGTCCTGGGCCGTCACGGCCCGTGCGATGTCGGCCACGCTCATGCCCGAAAGGACCGACAAGGCCGTGCGCGGGCCCACGCCGGAGATCTTGATCAGATGGCGAAACGCCTCGCGCTCGCCGCCGGAGCCGAAACCGTACAGGACCTGCGCATCCTCGCGCACCACGAAATGGGTCAGCAGGGTGACCTTCTCCCCGACCGCCGGCAGGTTGTAGAAAGTGCTCATCGGCACGTCCACCTCGTAGCCGACGCCGTTGCAGTCCACCAGCACTTGGGGCGGATTCTTGTCGCCCAGGGTTCCGGTCAATTTGCCTATCATTGGGGTCCTCGGCCCTGGGGCCGTTTCGGTTCTCACCGGAATTATCGACTTGATTCTCAAACACGCGTTCTCGCCAGCCAGCAACACACGACTGGCGCACCTGTGCGGCCCCACCGACGAACATCTGCGCACCATCGAAACCGCGCTGCAGGTGAGCATCGCGCACCGCAGCGAGCAATTCAAGATCGAGGGGCCCAAGGCCAGGGCGCAGCGCGCGCTGGAGGTGCTGCAGGCCCTGTACGAGATCGCCGGGCGTCCCGTTTCGCAGGAGAAGGTGCAGCTGATGGTGGCCAGCGAGAGCGCCATGGACGAAGACGCGGAGGGCGCGGTGGTGCTGCATACGCGCCGGGCCGACCTGAAGGCCCGCAGCCCGAACCAGAGCGTCTACCTGGACAACATCGCGCAGCACGACATCACCTTCGCCATCGGCCCGGCCGGTACGGGCAAGACCTACCTCGCCGTGGCCTGCGCGGTGGACGCGCTGGAACGCAGCGCCGTGCAGCGCATCATCCTCACGCGCCCGGCGGTCGAAGCCGGCGAGAAGCTGGGCTTTCTGCCGGGCGACCTGGCACAGAAGGTCGATCCCTACCTGCGGCCGCTGTATGACGCCCTGTACGACCTGATGGGCTTCGACAAGGTGTCCCGGGCCTTCGAGCGCAACGCCCTGGAGGTCGCGCCCCTGGCCTTCATGCGCGGGCGCACGCTGAACAACGCCTTCGTCATCCTGGACGAGGCGCAGAACACCACGCCCGAACAGATGAAGATGTTCCTCACGCGCATCGGCTTCGGCGCCAAGGCGGTGGTGACCGGCGACATCAGCCAGATCGACCTGCCCAAGGGCCAGTTGTCCGGCCTGGTCGAAGCCGAGCGCATCCTCAAACGGGTCAAGGGCATCGCCCACACCCGCTTCACCAGCGCCGACGTGATGCGGCATCCGCTGGTCGCCCGCATCGTCGATGCCTACGACAACGCGCGCAAGAGCGATGCCAAGTAAGGACGCGCGCGGTGCGTCCGCGCAGCGGCCTGCAGCATCGCCGCCGCCGAAGCCGGACCTGAGCCTGCGGTTCGGCCGCTTCGCCGGGGTGGACGCGCATCGCGCGGTGCTCCGGCGTGCCGCGGTGCAACGCTGGATCGCGCAGGCGCTGACGGTTCCCGCGGAAATCGCGGTGCGCATCGTGGGCGAGGCCGAGGCGCGCGCGCTGAACCGGCAATACCGCCGTAAGGACTATGCGACCAACGTCCTGACCTTCGACTATGCGCGGCACCCCGTCGTGATGGCCGACCTCGTGCTGTGCGGCCCGGTGGTGGAGCGGGAGGCGCGCGAGCAGGGCAAGAGCCTGGCCGGGCATTACGCGCACCTGCTGGTCCACGGCGCCCTGCATGCGCAGGGATATGAGCACGAGACGAGCGAGGGCGAAGCCCTCGAGATGGAAGCGCTGGAGATCCTGCTGCTGGGATCGCTGGGCTTCGCGAACCCCTACTGACAGGTGCCGTCTGCTGAAGTCCGCTCCCGGACTTCAGGTGCGCAGTGGAATCGTCACCGGCCCATCGTTGACCAGCTGCACCTGCATGTGTGCGGCGAACCGGCCGGTTTGCACGTCCGGATGCGACTTGCGGGCCTGGTCGACGAAGTACTCGTACAGCCGCCGCCCTTCGTCGGGCGCGGCCGCGTTGGTGAAACTCGGCCGGTTGCCGCCCGAGGTGTCGGCGGCCAGCGTGAACTGGCTCACCAGCAGCAGCCCGCCGGCTGTGTCCTGCACGCTGCGGTTCATCTTGCCGGCTTCGTCGGCGAAGATGCGCAGCTTCAGCACCTTGGACAGCAGCTTGTCGGCCCGCGCCTCGCCGTCGCCGCGCTCGGCGCACACCAACACCAGCAGGCCGGCGCCGATCTCGCCGGCCGTCGCGCCGTCCACGACGACCCGCGCCTGGCTCACTCGCTGGATTAGGGCGATCAGATCAGGTCCTTTTCGTCACTGGAATGGGTTTCCATGTCGCTGGGCAGCAGCTGGATGGTGGCGCGCAGCCCCGGCACCGCGCTCATCAGCGCCTGTTCGACCGAGGCGCGAATCGCCGCCGCCCGGCCCAGGGACCAAGTGGCGGGCAGGTGCATGTGCAGGTCGACAAAGCGCCGCTGGCCCGAACGGCGGCTCGAGATATGGTCGAACCGGATGGTGTGATGGTCGAAGCCCGCGAGCGTCTTCTCGATGTCGGCCATGACCTCCGGCTCCAGCGCCTCGTCCATCAGGCCTTGCGACGACTTCCACATCAGCGCGGTGCCTTCGCGCA
>JAMPXR010000516.1 GCA_023701085.1 Ramlibacter sp.
CGAACAGCATCTCGTGCGCGTGCCACAGCGGCCCCTGCAGGTAGGGCCGGCCCAGCCAGCCGGCGAACTGCAGGGCCCACAGCGCGATCGACAAGGCGGCGAAGCTGCTGGCCAGCAGGTAGAACGGGCGGAACCCGAGCGCCCAGAGTGCGAAGCCCTGCCCGGTTTGCGGGCGCGGCGGTTCGTCGATTTGCATGAACTGTGTCATCGTGGAACCTTCCTGGCGCCCTCGGCGCGGTATCGAATTCGCCACACGATGATCGAGCCGACCACGGTGGCGGCGAACAAGGCAATGGCAAGGCCGTTGGAAAGGGCGCCCGCTGCGCGTGGGCCCGGGTCCGTCGCGCCCCAGCCCAGCCGCAAGGCCAGCGACAGGTGCAGCACCAGCAGGGGCAGATAGAAGAATACGCCGAACTGCAGCTTGACGCGGGCGATCGCCGGCAGGATCACCGGGCCGTGGCCCATGATCATGCTGAAGATGAAGCCCAGGCCGAGCGCGTGCAGCGCCACGTCGCGCAGCGGCGCGCCCAGCGCCGTCGCCGCCCATGCGACGCCCGCGACGGCCAGCCACACGTAGCCGGTCAGCAGGCAGATCGCCATGTAGCGGCTCAGCCCCTGCGCGAACACGGTGCGCCGCGCGATGTCGAAGCTGACCAGCCACAGGGACAGCAGCAGCAGCGACAGGCCGTACAGCACGCCGCCCAGGGACACCGACACCGCCGAGACGGCAGCGCCCAGCGCCATCAGCGCGAGAACGGCGACGAGCATCACCGGCGCGGCCGGCCGGCGTCGCATCAGGCGCGTCATTTCGAGCCGTTCCGCCGCGATGGTCATGACCAGGAACGCAAACCACCAGGGCAGCGTCGCGCTGGCGCCCAGCCCCCACGCGAACAGAAGATTGCCGACCAGCCACGCCCCGGCGGCGGCCAGCAGCAGCAAGGTGTGCCCGGCCCATTGGCGGCGCACCACGACGATGTTGACGCCGGTGAAGATGGCCGCGGCCGCGACGCCCAGCCAGGCGCCGGGTCCGGCCTGCCCGAGCAGCAGGCACAGCCCGCCCAGTCCCGACGCCAGCGGCGCCGCGAAGGCGGACGGCAGCTTGACGGCGACGGCCCGCTCCAGCCCGATGACGGTGCCCAGGAAGCCGCCGATCATCAGCGCCGCATGCCCGGCGGCGGCCTGCCCCAGCCATACCGAATTCGCCGTGGCGGGCAGGTACAGGCCGAGGCGCATCAGCCCGCCGGCGACGCCGGCCAGCAGCGACAGGGCCACGAGCACCAGGAACACAGGCCGCGCGGCGACGGCGGCCACCGAAGCGCCGGCCGGCTCGCGGGACGGGACGCGCGCCATCACCAGCCCATGAAACGCCGCGCGCGCTCGCTCATGCGGTCCATGGTCCAGGGTGGATCCCAGACCAGCTCGACGTGCACCAGCAGCTGCGGCGGTGCCAGGCGGTCCAATTCGGATTCGACCTCCTCCTTGATCACGTCCGTCACCGGGCAGGCCGCCGACGTCATCGTCAGCAGCACATGGAGCTTCTTGTCATCCACCGTGACGCCATAGACCAGCCCGACATCCACGATGCTCATGGCCACTTCGGGGTCCACCACCCGCGTCAGGGCATCCAGGATCGGCTGGCGCAGGGACTCCGGCCCCTCGTAAGGGTAGGCCGGCTGGGGCTCCGGCCCTTCCTGCGCGAAATCTTCCAAGGTCTTCATGCGGTCCTCCTGCCTGCCGGCAAGGCGACTGGCTGCTCGGCGAAAAGCGCCTTGGCCAGCGCCTGGCGGTTGTGCACCAGATCCGCCAAAGTATATTTGTCCAGCACCCCATAGAAAGCGCCCACCGCTTCCTCCAGCACGCCGCGCAGCCGGCAGATCCTGGCGATCGCGCAATGGTCGCCGTCGTCGCCGCAGCAATCGGCGGGCAGTCCCTCCCCTTCCGTCTCGCGCACCAGCTTGCCCACCCCGATGAGCTCGGGCGGCATCGGCAGCTCGAGCCCGCCGCCCTTGCCCCGCACCGTGGCCAGCCAGCCGCCCTTGCCCAGGAAGTGCACGACCTTCGTGAGATGGTTCTCGGAAACGCCGAAAGCCGTCGCGATGTCGGCGATGGTGGCGCGCCGTTCGGGCTGCGCGGCCAGGTAGATCAGCACGCGCAGGCTGTAGTCGGTGAATGCGGTCAGTTTCATGAGAACCTCTGCAATACATCAAGGGCCGGCACATGCCGGCCCTTCGGGACAGTGAATCAGGTTCGTGCCGCCAAGGGCTGCGCCAGCGGCGTGCGCTGCGGCCGCCCTCGCCGCAGCAAACGCAAGGCATACACCGCCAGCAGCCCGGCGCCGAAGGCGAACACGATGTCACCGGGCACTCGCAGCCACACCAGCGTTTCCATCAGGCTCGAGTGGATGACCTCGGGCGAGCGGGCATACCACAGGCCCTTGCTCACGCTGGCCCAGGCCTGGTAGATGCCGGCCGGCAGCAGCGACATGAAGACCATCATGGCCAGGCCGATGTTCAGGCCCCAGAAGGCGGGCTTGAGCAGGCGGTCGGCATGCAGGCTGCGCTCATAGAGGCCGCGCAGGCAGAACAGCATCAGGCCGATGCCCAGCATGCCGTACACACCGAACAGGGCTGCGTGGCCGTGGGCCGCCGTCATGTTCAGGCCCTGCACGTAGTACAG
>JAMPXR010000517.1 GCA_023701085.1 Ramlibacter sp.
GATGATGGCGAGCCGCTTTTCGCAGCGCATCATCCGGTACGCCTCCTCGTTGAGCTCGATCACCCCATGGTCGGCGCCGCCGACGATGAGCAGCGTCGGGGCCTCGACGGCCGACAAGGCCGCCGCGCCCGCAAGATCGGGGCGGCCGCCGCGCGACACCACGGCCGCGATGCGCTCGCCCAGCCGCGCCGCCGCGATCAAGGCCGCCGCGCTGCCGGTGCTGGCGCCGAAGTAGCCCAGGGGCAGGTGCGCCAGTTCCGCCTGCGAGCCCGCCCAGGCCGTGGCGTCCTGCATCCGCCGCGTCAACAGGGGGATGTCGAAGCGGTGTTCGCGCGTGTGCAGGTCCACCTGTTCCTCCTGGGCCGTCAGCAGGTCGAACAGCAGCGTCGCGATGCCGCACTGCTGCAGGCGCTGCGCGACCTGGCGGTTGCGCGCGCTGTGCCGACCGCTGCCGCTGCCATGCGCGAACAGCACGACGCCGGCAAAGCGCGCCGGCAGCGACAGGTCGCCGTACAGCCATGCGTCGCCGCAAGGGATGCGCACCTCGCGGTCCAGCGTGTCGGGAGTGAGGCGGTTCATGACGGTCCTCGGTTCAATCCCAAGCTAGGCGCTGCGGCCCGCCTTGGCTGTCGGATCACTCCCTTTTCCGTGTAGGAGCCGGCCGCAGCGCCGGTTCCGGTTGCACCGTCCGCCTCTTTTGCCGCGGCGGCTTCTTCTCATACCGTACCGTAGGCACGACACCGGAAAATTCGTTGACGCCGGTCAAAGCATCCTGGCACTGCCAAGGCGGGCGCGGGCGCGTTCAGCCGGGAATGCCGTCGGACGGACCCTTGAGCTCCACCAGGTTGCCCTCGGGGTCGCTGAAATACAGCGAGGGCCCGTAGCCCTCGGCGCCATAGCGCCTGGCGACCTCGCTGGGTGCTGCCCCCTGGGCGGCGAGCCAGGCGCAAAGCTGCTGCGGCTCGAACGGTTCGATGCGCAGGCAGAAATGGTCGAGGTTCAGGCCTTCGGCGCCCGGCGCGGCGCCGCCCATGCGGCCGAGCTTGCCATCGACCGGCACCAGGTCGATCAGCGACTGCCCGGCGCGCAACTGGTACAGGCCCAGGTCGGGCTGCGTGAGCTCCAGCGTACAGCCCAGCACATCCACGTAGAAGCTCAGCATGGCGTCGATGTCGCGCACGCGCAGCACGATGTGGTCGAGGTGGCGAATCTTGAAGATCATGGCGCGGGCGGCGGCGCACAGGCCGGCCTGCAAAGATAGCCGCGATCGCGGCGTTTGTCACGCCGCGCCGGGGCAGCCGCGCCGGGGCCGCTCAGCCGAGCTTCTTGACGAACACCAGGCTCTTGCGATCCCAGTTGTACTTGCGCTTGCGGCCCTCGGGCAGCCAGTCGGGGTCGACCTGCACGAACCCGCGCTTGAGGAACCAGTGCATGGCGCGCGTGGTGAGCACGAAAATGCTTTCCAGGCCCATGGTGCGCGCCCGCTGTTCGATGCGCTTGAGGATCTTCTCGCCGTCGCCCTGGCCCTGTACCTGGGGCGAGACGGTCAAGGCCGCCATTTCGCCCGTCCTGGCCTCGGGGAAGGGGTACAGCGCCGCGCAGGCGAAGATCACGCCGTCGTGCTCGATGATGGTGTAGTCGGCGATGTCGCGCTCGATCTCGGTGCGGCCGCGCTTGACCAGCGTGCCGTCCTTTTCGAACGGCTCGATCAGCTGCAGGATGCCCCCGACGTCGTCGGCCGTGGCCTCGCGCAGGCTTTCCAGCTTTTCGTCGATCACCATGGTGCCGATGCCGTCGTGCACGTACACCTCCAGCAGCAGCGAGCCGTCCGTGGCGAACGGGATGATGTGGCTGCGCTCCACGCCCGCCTTGCACGCCTTGACGCAATGCTGCAGATAGAACGCCGTGTCGGTGGGCTGCTGGGCCCCCGGCAGGCCGGCGAGCAGCTGCTGCGCCGCCGCCAGCGGCAGTTCGGTGTCGATCGGGTTGTCCTCGCTCTCGGGCTCCAGCGGCTTGACGCGAATGCCGGGGATTTCCGCCAGGAAGATCAGCTTGTCGGCCTGCAAGGCGATGGCGATGCTGGTCGCGACCTCCTCCATGGTCAGGTTGAATGCCTCGCCGGTGGGCGAGAAGCCGACCGGCGACACCAGCACCATGGCGCCGAAATCCAGGATGCGCGAGATGCTGCCCACATCTACCTTGCGCACCATGCCCGAATGCTGGAAATCGATGCCATCCAGCACGCCGATCGGCCGCGCCGTGATGAAGTTGCCCGAGATGACCCGCACGGTGGAGCCGGCCATCGGCGTGTTGGGCAGTCCCTGGCTGAAGGCCGCTTCGATCTCGTAGCGCAATTGGCCGGCGGCTTCCTGCGCGCAGTCGAGCGCCACTTCGTCGGTGATGCGCATGCCGTGGGAAAACCGGGCGGCATGCCCCTTGGCCTTGAGTTGCTCGGACACCTGCGGGCGGAAGCCGTGCACCAGCACCACCTTCACGCCCATGCTCTGGATCAGCGCGAGGTCTTGCGCGATGTGCTGCAGCTTGCCGGCGGCCACGGCTTCGCCGGCCATGCCGACCACGAAGGTCTTGCCCCGGTGCATGTGGATGTAGGGCGCCACCGAGCGGAACCAGGGCACGAAAGTGAAATTGAAGACCGTGGACATGCGCGGCGC
>JAMPXR010000518.1 GCA_023701085.1 Ramlibacter sp.
CGCCAGCCCCACCAAGGCCCGCGCGAAGCCGGTGCCGCCTACAACGCGGCGGCGAAGTTCTACGCCGTGTATTCGGGCGACACGGGCACGGACCCTGAGCTGCGCATCGACCATGTCGCGATCGACTTCAAGCACAGCTCGATGGCCGACAGCGGTTCCTGGTTCCCGCTGCCGGCGCTGCGGCACGCCCTCGCGCGCGGACGCGTCGGCGCGCTGGCAGCGCGCTTCCATGGCGTGCCGACGCACCGCAGCCAGCGCCACACCCTGGAGGTCTATTGCCCCGAGGTCGCCTCGCGCTGCCGCGAGGACCGCGTGGACGTGGCGCTGCTGGTGCCGAACTGTCCCGTGTGCCATCAGACCCTGGCACTGGTGGCGCGGCACCTGGAGGCGGCGGGCATCGCCACCGTGGTGCTGGGCTGCGCCAAGGACATCGTCGAACACGTGGGCGTGCCGCGCCTGCTGTTCAGCGATTTCCCGCTCGGCAACGCGGCCGGGCGGCCGGGCGATCCCGAATCGCAGGCACTGACGCTGGAGCTCGCCTTGCGCGTGCTGGAGTCGGCGCCCGGGCCCCGCACCACGCTGCAGTCGCCGCTGCGCTGGAGCGAATCGCACGCCTGGAAACTCGATTACTCGAACGCGGATCGCGTCGATCCCGCGGAGCTGGCGCGCCTGCGGGCGGAATTCGACCGGGCCAAGCAAGCCGCCAAGGCGATCCGGGCCTCGACCGCCTGAGCCGGCCGCGCGGCTTGCGCCGCGTTTACTGCACCTTCGTCGCCAGCGCGCGGCGGCCGGCGGCGAGCCGGTGCGGTGGCTTGGCAAGCCCCACCTTGCGGCCCGATCCACGCGGCGGCATCGCCACCGCAACCGGGTCCCTGTCCAGGCCGAGCAGGGAGGCGGCCACCGACGGTGCGCTGACGGCCTCCTCGAAGGTCATCTTGTCGAGTTCGGCCATGAAGGCATCCACCGCGCGCCGCAGCCCGCGCTTGAGGTTGCAGGCCTGGAACACCGCGCAGTCGGCTTCGAAAGTACGGTCCTGGCACTGCACCACCGCGAAGTCCTTCTCCGCCATGCGCACCACCTCGCCCAGCGAGATGCTGTGGGGCGCGCGCGCCAGGCGTGCGCCGCCGGCGCGGCCGCGCGTGGTCTCGATGAAGCCGCTCTGGGCCAGCTCGTTGACGATCTTCATCAGGTGGTTGCGCGAAACGCCATAGGCCCCCGCGATCTCGTCGATGGTCGCCACCTCCCCGCTCCGGTACTTCATGGCGAGGTAGATCATCACCCGCAGGGTGTAGTCGGTGTACACGGTCAGTCGCATGGTCGGCCTCTTGCTTGCCGCGTAACTCTACCCGGCTTGTCCGAAGGTTTTTCAGGGTGGGCTTTCCTCACATCATCCCCAGTTGCAGCTTCGCGGCGTCGCTCATCATCGACTGCTGCCAGAACGGTTCATACACCAGCTCGACCTTGAAGTCGTCCACGCGCGGGATGGGCTCCAGCCGCTGCGCCACCTCGCGCAGCAGCTGCTCGCCCATGCCGCAGCCGGGCGCCGTGACGGTCATCTTGATCAGCACATGAAAGTTGCCGCTGGGCAGGGACGTGAAGTCGCAAACGTAGACCAGCCCCAGCTCCACGATGCTGACCGGGATCTCGGGGTCGTAGACCTGGCGCAGCTCGTCCCAGACCAGCGCCTTGACTTCCTCGTCGCTCGGATGCTCCGGGTACACCGTGCGCGGGATCGGCTCCTTGCCGAGCGCGTCGGCGTCGGCGCCGTCGATGCGGAACAGGGAGCCGTCGACGTACACCGTGAAGCTGCGGCCCAATTGCTGGGTGATCACGCCCGTGTAGCCCTCCTCCAGCGTGATCTCCTCGCCGGAAGGCACTTGCAAGGCGCGCACGGGACGGCGCAGCACGACCGATTCACGCCGCGAGGCTTGCATGGCCGGCCTCCCGGGGATCGGTGGTGATGGTGGCGGCGCCGCCCTTGAGACATTCGTCGAGCGCGCACCAGCCCAGCATCGCGCACTTGATGCGCGAAGGAAAGCGGCGCACGCCCTGCAGCGCGGCCAGCTTGCCCAGGCGGTCCTGCTCGCCGTCGTCCAGCGGCGCCTCGCGCGTGAGCAGCTCGTGCATGGCGGCGCTGAGCTGCCGCACCTCGGCCAGCGGCCGGCCCTTCACCGCCTCGGTCATCAGCGAAGCCGACGCGATGCAGATGGCGCAGCCCTGGCCCTCGAAGGCGATGTCGGTGACCACGTCGCCGCTTTCGGCCAGCTGCACCGAGATCGAATCGCCGCACAGCGGGTTGTGGCCCGCCGCGCAGCGATGCACGCACTGCAGCCGGCCGCAGTTGCGCGGCCGCTTCTTGTGCTCCAGCAGCACTTCCTGGTACAGGTCGTCGAGCATGTTCATGCCAATCTCTCCCTGGCCACCGCCAGCGCCGCCATCAGCGCATCGACGTCGCGCGCGCTGTTGTGCAGGCTGAGCGATGCGCGCACGGTGGCCGGCACGCCGAAGCGCTGCATCACCGGCATCGCGCAGTGGTGGCCGACGCGCACGGCGACGCCGAACTGGTCCAGCACCGTGCCGACATCGTGCGCGTGCACGCCGTCGACCAGGAAGGACACCGCGCCCACCTTGGGCGCGCCCTGGCCGATCACGCGGATCCAGGGCTGGCC
>JAMPXR010000519.1 GCA_023701085.1 Ramlibacter sp.
GCGCGGCGATGAACCACTGGTACCACAGCGACATGAACTACCGCGGCGTCATCAACATGCTGATGCTGTGCGGCTGCATCGGCCAGAGCGGCGGCGGCTGGGCGCACTACGTGGGCCAGGAAAAGCTGCGTCCCCAGACCGGATGGACGCCGCTGGCCTTCGCGCTGGACTGGATCCGCCCGCCGCGGCAGATGAACTCGACCTCGTTCTTCTACGCCCACACCGACCAGTGGCGCTACGAGAAGCTCGGCGTGGACGAGATCCTGTCGCCGCTGGCCGACCGCGCCGCCTTCGGCGGCAGCATGATCGACTACAACGTGCGCGCCGAGCGCATGGGCTGGCTGCCTTCCGCCCCGCAACTGCAGACCAACCCGCTGCAGGTGGTGCGCGACGCGCAGGCGGCCGGCGTGGACGCCAAGGACTACGTGGCAAGCGCGCTGAAGAAGGGCAGCCTCAAGCTCAGTTGCAGCGACCCCGACCACCCCGACAACTGGCCACGCAACATGTTCGTGTGGCGCTCCAACATCCTGGGCTCCTCGGGCAAGGGCCACGAATATTTCCTCAAGCACCTGCTGGGCAGCAGCCATGGCGTCCAGGGCAAGGACCTGGGCGCGGACGACGCCAAGCCGCTCGAGGTGGCGTGGCACGCGCAGGCGCCGCAAGGCAAGCTGGACCTGCTGGTCACCCTGGACTTCCGCATGAGCACGACCTGCCTGTATTCGGACATCGTGCTGCCCACCGCGACCTGGTACGAGAAGAACGACCTCAACACCAGCGACATGCATCCGTTCATCCATCCGCTGGGCGCCGCGGTGGACCCGGCCTGGCAGTCCAGGAGCGACTGGGACATCTACCGGGGTTTCGCGCAGAAGTTCAGCGAGTTGTGCCCGCCCCACCTCGGCGTGGAACGCGACCTGGTGCTCAGCCCCTTGGCGCACGACTCGCCCGGCGAGCTGGGACAGCCGTTCGGCGTGGCCGACTGGGCGCGCGGCGAGTGCGAGCTGATTCCGGGCAAGACGGCGCCGCAGATCACGGTGGTCGAGCGCGACTACCCGAACGTGTACCAGCGCTTCACGGCGCTGGGCCCGCTGATGGACAAGCTGGGCAACGGCGGCAAGGGTATAGGCTGGAACACGCAGGACGAAGTCACCCAGCTGGGGCAGCTCAACGGCGTGGTGGCCGAGGCCGGAACTGCGCAGGGCCGGCCCAGCATCCGCAGCGACATCGACGCCTGCGAGGTGATCCTGCAGCTGGCGCCGGAAACCAATGGCCATGTCGCCGTGAAAGCCTGGAATGCGCTGTCCAAGACCACCGGCCGCGAGCACGCGCACCTCGCCTTGCACCGCGAGGACGAAAAGATCCGCTTCCGCGACATCCAGGCGCAGCCGCGCAAGATCATTTCGTCGCCGACCTGGAGCGGCCTGGAGAGCGAGAAGGTCTCCTACAACGCCGGCTACACCAACGTGCACGAGCTGATCCCCTGGCGCACCCTCACGGGCCGCCAGCAGTTCTTCCTGGACCATCCGTGGATGGCCGCGTTCGGCGAGCAGTTGTCCACCTACCGTCCGCCGGTGGACCTCAAGACCACCGCGGCGATCGCCGGCGCCAAGCCGAACGGCAATCCGGAGATCGTGCTGAACTTCATCACGCCGCACCAGAAATGGGGCATCCACTCCACCTACACGGACAACCTGATCATGCTCACGCTCAGCCGGGGCGGACCCTGCGTGTGGATCAGCGAGGAGGACGCGCGCCGCGCGGGCATCGAGGACAACGACTGGATCGAGCTGTTCAACCTGAACGGCGCGCTGACCGGCCGCGCGGTGGTCAGCCAGCGCGTCAGGCCGGGCATGGTGATGATGTACCACGCGCAGGAAAAGATCGTGAACACGCCCGGCTCGGAGATGAACGGCGTGCGCGGAGGCATCCACAACTCGGTCACGCGCGTGGTGCTCAAGCCCACCCACATGATCGGGGGCTACGCGCAGCTCAGCTACGGCTTCAACTACTACGGCACCATAGGCACCAACCGCGACGAGTTCGTCGTGCTGCGCAAGATGAACAAGGTGGACTGGCTCGACACGCCCGTGGCCGAACAGCTCATCAGGCCCACGCTCGACCAAGGGGAAACCGCATGACCCCGCACGCTCACGCTTCTTCGCTGCCTCCCAGGGGGCATGCATTCCTCGAGGCGACCCGCCAGGAGGCCGCATGAAAGTCCGCGCGCAAATCGGCATGGTCCTGAACCTGGACAAGTGCATCGGCTGCCACACCTGCTCGGTCACCTGCAAGAACGTCTGGACCAGCCGCCCCGGCATGGAATACGCCTGGTTCAACAACGTGGAAACCAAGCCCGGCATCGGCTACCCGAAGGAGTGGGAGAACCAGGACAAGTGGAACGGCGGCTGGGTGCGCCACGCCGACGGGTCCATCCATCCGCGCCAGGGCGCGCGCTGGAAGCTGCTGATGCGCATCTTCGCCAACCCGAACCTGCCGGAGATCGACGACTACTACGAACCCTTCACCTACGACTACGCGCATCTGCAGTCCGCGCCCGAAATGAGCGCGTCGCCCACAGCGCGGCCACGCAGCCTGATCACCGGGCGCCAGATGGAAAAGATCGTGTGGGGGCCCAACTGGGAGGAGATCCTGGGGGGCGAGTTCGCCA
>JAMPXR010000520.1 GCA_023701085.1 Ramlibacter sp.
AGGATCGCCGACGCCGGCGGCCCGATGAACACCAGCCCGGCCTGGGCGCAGGCACGCGCGAAGGCCTCGTTCTCGCTGAGGAAGCCATAGCCCGGATGGATGGCCTGCGCGCCCGTCGCCTTGGCCGCCTCGATGATGCGTTCCCAGCGCAGGTAGCTGTCCTTGGGTGCGCTGCCGCCGATGTGCAGCGCCTCGTCGCAGGCGCTCACGTGCTTGGCCCGGGCGTCCGCGTCGGAATACACGGCCACCGTCCTGATGGCCATGCGCCGCGCCGTGGCCGCCACCCGGCAGGCGATCTCACCTCGGTTGGCGATCAGGATTTTCGTAAACATCGAGGCTTCCTTGCGGCAAGCGGCCGCTGGCGAAAAACTGGCTGAGCCGGCGGCCGGCCGCGCGCAGGAACCGGACCAGCACGATCATCAGCACGACCGCGAGCACCAGCGTCAGCGCCAGGACCAGCGCGAAGACCAGCGGATGGGTGGCTGCCAGCCACAGCATGAAGACGACGAAGCCGTCCTCGAACAGCGACACCGCGAGGTTCGAGAACGGCTCGGGCGAGCTGTTCACGGCCGCGCGCGTGGTCAGCTTGGCGGTGTGGCTGGTGGCGGCGAGGCTGCCGCCCAGCAGGGCCGCGATCCAGCCCATGGCCTGGCCGTCCGCACCCAGCGTACCGGCCGCCAGCGCGGCGCCCGCCGGAATGCGGATCAGCGTGTGGACCATGTCCCACACCGAATCGACGAACGGAATCTTGTCGGCGAAGAACTCGGTGAAGGTCATGAAACCGGACGCCGCCAGCACGCCCGGATGCTGCAGCACGCGCAGCCCCTGCGGCAGCTCGACCCAGCCCAGGTAGCCCGCCAGCCCGACCAGGAATACGGTGGCGTACAGCCGCACGCCGCTGGCCCAGCCCAGCGCGGCCGCCAGCGCCAGCAGCTGCGGCGTGTCCAGCAGGTCGCGCCAGCCCTCCATTTCAAGCTCCGCCCAGCCAACCGGGCTTTCGCTTGGCCAGGAAAGCCTGTATGCCTTCGCGGCCCTCGTCGCTGGCCCGGACGTCCGCGATGTCGCGCACGGTGCGGTCGACCAGCAACTGTGTGATGTTGCGCCCGCCGATGTCCTGCACCAGCGACTTGCACGCCTTGACCGCGGCCGGTCCGGCCTGCACCAGCGAACGCGCCAGCTCGGCGACCTTGGCGTCGAGTTGATCGGCGGCCACCACCTCGTGCACGAAGCCGATGCGCAGCGCCTCGGCCGCGCCGAATCGTTCGGCCGTGAGGAAGTAGCGGTGGGCGGCGCGCTCGCCCATGGCCCGGATCACGTAGGGGCCGACGGTGGCCGGGATCAGCCCCAGCTTCACTTCGCTCAGGCAGAAGTGGGCCGTGTCCACCGACACCGCGATGTCGCAGACCGCGACCAACCCGACGCCGCCGGCGTAGGCGTCGCCGTGCACGCGCGCGAGGGTCGGCTTGGCGCAGCGGTAGATGACGCGCAGCATATTGGCCAGCGCGCCGGCGTCGGCCAGGTTCTCGTCGCGCGAGTAGCCGGCCATGCGCTTCATCCAGTTCAGGTCGGCGCCGGCGCAAAAGGCCGGGCCATTGCCTGTCAGCACGATGCAGCGCACCTCGGCGCGGCTGTCCAGTTCGGCGAACACGGCCGTCAGCTCGGCGATCACTTCGTCGTTGAAGGCGTTGCGCACCTCCGGCCGGTTCAGCGTCACCGTCGCCACCCCGGCGTCGAAGCGTAGTTCCAGGTATTTCATCGATTTGCCCTCCGGTAAGCCACCCCCAGGCCCTGCGCGCGCAGGAAGGCCATGACGCTGGGAATCCAGACGTCGGGGAAGCGGGTGAAAAGACTGTGCCCGTCCTCGCCCTGCGGGGCTGCGCGCCCCGCGCAGGTTTGCAGGAGCCGGGCCGTCGTGTAAGCGCGATCTTGCATCGGATTACATGCGGAAGAGGCCGAACTTCGGCTCGGGGATGGGCGCGTTCAGCGCCGCCGACAGGCCCAGCGCCAGCACGCGCCGCGTGTCGGCCGGGTCGATCACGCCGTCGTCCCACAGCCGCCCGGTCGCGTAATAGGGGTGGCCCTGCACCTCGTACTGCTCGCGGATGCCCGCCCTGAAAGCTTCTTCATCCTCCTTGGGCCACTGGCCGCCGCGCGCCTCGATGCCGTCGCGCTTCACGGTGGACAGCACGCTGGCCGCCTGTTCGCCGCCCATGACGCTGATGCGCGCGTTCGGCCACATCCACAGGAAGCGCGGCGAATACCCGCGCCCGCACATGCCGTAGTTGCCGGCGCCGTAGCTGCCGCCGATGATGATGGTGAACTTGGGCACCTGCGCCGTGGCCACCGCGGTCACCATCTTGGCGCCATGGCGGGCGATGCCCTCGTTCTCGTACTTGCGCCCGACCATGAAGCCGGTGATGTTCTGCAGGAACACCAGCGGCACCTTGCGCTGGCAGCACAGTTCGATGAAGTGCGCGCATTTCTGCGCGCTCTCGGAAAACAGGATGCCGTTGTTGGCGATGAAGCCCACCGGCATGCCCTCGATGTGGGCGAAGCCGCACACCAGCGTGGTGCCGTAGCGCGCCTTGAACTCGTGGAACTCGGAGTCGTCGACGATGCGCGCGATGATCTCGTGCACGTCGTAGGGCTTGCGCGTGTCGCTGGGCA
>JAMPXR010000521.1 GCA_023701085.1 Ramlibacter sp.
CATGATCATCTTCGTGCGGCGCCCTTGCGCGTCGAGCACGTCCTGCACCTTGACCATGGACAGCTTGATCAGGTCGGCCGCGGTGCCCTGCATGGGCGCGTTGATGGCGGCGCGCTCGGCGCCGCCGCGACGCGGGCCGTTGGGTGAATTGATCTCGGGCAGGTACAGGCGCCGGCCGAACACGGTTTCGACATAGCCCTGGCTCTTGGCCGACAGGCGCGTGGCGTCCATGTACTGCTTGACCCCAGGGTAGCGCTCGAAATAGCGCTGGATGTAGTTCTTCGCGGCCGTGTTGTCTATGCCCAGGTTGCGCGCGAGCCCGAAGCTGCTCATTCCGTAGATCAGGCCGAAGTTGATGACCTTGGCGTAGCGGCGCTGCTCCGAAGTCACCTCGCCGGGCGCCACGCCGAACACCTCCGAGGCGGTGGCGCGGTGCACGTCCATGCCCTCGCGGAATGCGCGCAGCAGCGCGTCGTCGCCGCTCAGGTGCGCCATGATGCGCAGCTCGATCTGGCTGTAGTCGGCGCTGGCGATGAAGTGCCCCGGCGGCGCGATGAAGGCTTCGCGCACGCGCCGCCCTTCGGCCGTCTTGATCGGGATGTTCTGCAGATTGGGGTCGTTGCTGGAGAGGCGCCCCGTCACCGCCACGGCCTGCGCGTAATGCGTGTGCACCCGGCCCGTGCGCGCAAGCGCCATCTGGGCCAGCTTGTCGGTGTAGGTGCCCTTGAGCTTGGACAGGCCGCGGTGTTCCAGCAGCCTGGCCGGCAGCGGGTAGTCCTCGGCGAGTTTTTCGAGCACCTCCTCGTCGGTGCTGGCCACGCCGCTGGGGGTCTTCTTCAGCACCGGCAAGCCCAGCTTGAGGAACAGGATCTCGCCGATCTGCTTGGGCGAGCCCAGGTTGAACGGCTGCCCCGCCAGCTCGTGCGCCTGCTTCTCCAGCTGCATCATGCGCTGCCCGAGTTCCGCGCTTTGCCGCGCCAGGATGGCGCCGTCGATCAGCACGCCGTTGCGTTCCATGCGGTACAGCGTCTCGCTGCTGCGCATTTCCAGCTCGTAGATGAAGCGCAGCTTGCCGTCGGCCTGCAGCCGCGGCCACAGCGCCAGGTGCACGTCCAGGGTCTGGTCGGAATCCTCGCAGGAATACTCCGCCGCCTTGTCCACGGGCACCTGCGAAAAATTGATCTGGTGCGCCCCTTTGCCGGCGATGCTTTCGTAGTCGATGCCCGTGCGCCCCAGGTGGCGTTCGGCCAGGCTGGCCAGGCCGTGCGGCTTGTGCACCTCCAGCACATAGCTTTGCAGCATGGTGTCGTGCGCGTAGCCCCGCACTTCGATGCCGTGGTTGGCGAACACATGCCGGTCGTACTTGATGTGCTGGCCGAGCTTGGGCTTCTCCGGGTTCTCCAGCCAGGGCTTGAGCCGGGCCAGCACCTCATCGCGCGGCAGCTGGTCGGGCGCGCCGCCGTAGCGGTGCGCCAGCGGGATGTAGGCGGCCTCGCCGGGCGCCACGCTGAAGGACAGGCCGACGATCTCGGCCCGCATCTCGTCCAGCGAGGTGGTTTCGGTGTCGATCGCGGCCAGCTGCGCCGACTCCAGCCGGGCCAGCCATTCGTCGAACTGCGGCCAGGTGAAGATCGTGTCGTAGCGCAGGGTCGTCGCCTGCGACAGCCCCGACAGGTCGGGCTCCTGGAACGATGCAGCGGGCAGCGGACCCGCACCCGCCTTCTTCCTGCTGCGATGTTCCTCCAGCAACTCCGGCGGCACCGCATGGATTTCGAGCTGCTTGGCCAGCCCCTTGAAGCCGTAGCGCTCATAGAACGCCTTGAGCGCGTCGGTGTCCTGGCCGTCGCGCACGGCGATGTCGTCCAGCGACGGCAGGCCAGGGATGTGGTCGGCAAGCTCGCAGTCCTTCTTGATTGTCAGCAGTTCGCGGCCCTTGGGCAGCCAGTCCAGCGCGCGGCGCAGGTTTTCGCCGACCGTGCCCTTCACGTCCTGCGCGCGTTCCATCAACGCGTCCAGCGAGCCGTACTCCTGCAGCAGCTTGACGGCCGTCTTGGGGCCGACCTTGTCGATGCCCGGCACGTTGTCGACGGCGTCGCCGACCAGCGCCTGGTAGTCGACCATGAGGCTGGGTGGCACGCCGAATTCGGCCTGCACGCCAGCGACGTCGCGCTTGCGGTCGTTCATGGTGTCTATCACCGTGACGTGCTCGTTCACCAGCTGGCTCAGGTCCTTGTCGCCGCTGGAGATCACGGTCTGGATGCCGCGCTCGGTCGCCAGGCAGGCCAGCGTGCCGATGACGTCGTCGGCCTCCACGCCGGGAATGGCCAGCACCTTCCAGCCGAGCAGGCGCACCACCTCGTGGATCGGGTCGATCTGCGCCCGCAGGTCGGGCGGCATCGGGGAGCGGTTGGCCTTGTAGGCCGGGTACAGGCTGTCGCGGAAAGTGGGGCCCGGCGCGTCGAAGACGCAGGCCACGAAATCCGCGCGCACGTCCTTGCGCAGCTTCTGCAGCATGTTGATCATGCCGCGGATGGCGCCGGTGGCCGGGCTCGCGGGATCGCCCGGCACGGCCCGCAGGTCGGGCATGGCGTGGTAGGCGCGGTACAGGTAGCTGGAACCGTCGACCAGCAGCAGGATCTTGGGAAGCTGGGTTTCCGCGC
>JAMPXR010000522.1 GCA_023701085.1 Ramlibacter sp.
CATGGAGAACCGCGATGAGTGAATCACCCGCCCAGGCCAGGATCGAGCGCGACGGCGCGCTGCTGCGGCTGCGGCTGGCGCGGCCCAAGGCCAACCTGGTGGACGCCGCCATGATCGGCGCGCTGCACGGCGCGCTGATCGAGTACCGGCGCACGACCACGCTGCGCGGCGTGCTGCTCGAGGCGGAAGGGTCCCATTTCAGCTTCGGGGCCAGCGTCGAGGAGCACCTGCCGGAGCAGTGCGCCAAGATGCTCGGATCGCTGCACGCGCTGATCGTGGGCATGCTGGAGTTCCCGGCCCCCATCCTGGTGGCCGTGCGCGGACAGTGCCTGGGCGGCGGACTCGAAGTCGCGCTGGCCGGCGGCCCGATCTTCGCCGCGCCCAACGCGCAGTTCGGCCAGCCGGAGATCAAGCTGGGCGTGTTCGCTCCCGCCGCGTCGGTGCTGCTGCCTTACCGCGTGTCCCAGCCGGTGGCCGAGAGCCTGCTGCTGACCGGCCGCTCGATCGACGCCGCGGAAGCGGCCGCCAGCGGCCTGGTGCAGGCGGTCGCGCAAGACCCCGAGGCCGCGGCGCTCGAATGGTTCGAGCAGCACCTGCAGGGTCGCAGCGCGGCTGCGCTGGCATGCGCCCTGGCCGCGTCGCGCGGCCAGATGCTGCGCGATGTGCGCAAGCGCCTGGCCGAAGTCGAACAGTTGTATCTCGAGCGCCTGATGCGCACCCACGATGCCAACGAGGGCCTCTCGGCCTTCCTGGCCAAACGCCAGCCCGTCTGGACCCATAACTAGTCTTGTAGGAGACAAACGAAATGTTAGCCACGCTATCACCGGTGCAGCAGATCGTCGATCGATGCACTGAACTTTTCGAAGACCTGGACTTCAAGTCGGTCAAGGAATGGAAAGCCGCCGCCCCGGGGCGCAAGGCCATCGGCTACATGCCGGTGTACGTGCCGCGCGAACTGATCCACGCGGCCGGCATGCTGCCGGTGGGCATTCTCGGGGGCGGTGACGCGCTCGAGGTGATCCAGGGCGATGCCTATTACCAGAGCTACATCTGCCGCATCCCGCGGTCCACCATCGAGCTGGGCCTCACTGGCCGGCTGGACTGCATGGACGGCATGCTGTTCCCCTCGATCTGCGACGTGATCCGCAACCTCTCGGGCATGTGGCAGATCCTGTTCAAGGACAAGTACGTCCGCTACATCGACGTGCCGCAGAACTACATCGACTCCATCGGCGGCAACTTCTACATCCAGGAAATGGAGATCCTGCGCGAGGACCTGGGCAAGCTGCGCGGCGCGCCGATCACCGACGCCGAACTGAACGCCTCGATCGCCGTCTACAACGACAACCGCGCCGCGATCAGCGAGCTGTACGCCTACCGCGCCCAGAAGCCGTGGCAGGCGCCGACCTCCGAGGTCTACCTGCTGCTGCGCGCGGGCATGGTGCTGCCGCCCGAGGAGCACACCCAGCTGGTGCGCGACTACATCAAGGCCACGGACGTCGAGCCGCGTCCCAAGCGCGACAACGCGCGCGTGGTGATCAACGGCTCGTTCTGCGAGCAGCCGCCGCTGGCGCTGATCAAGTCGATCGAGATGTCGGGCTGCTACATCGTCGACGACGATTTCATGCTGGTGACGCGCTGGCTGCTGGACGAAGTGCCGGCCAACGCCAAGCCGCTGGAAGAACTGTCCAAGGCCTTCCTGCACCGCTCGGCCACGACCGCGGCCAAGTACGACGCGACGCGGGAGGAGAAGGGGATGTTCCTGCTCAAGCAGGTGAAGACGCGCGGGGCCGAGGGCGTTGTTTTTGCGGCTCCCTCGTTCTGCGACCCTGCGCTGCTGGAACGCCCTATGTTACAGGACGTGATGGCACAGCACAAGATTCCCTATACCGCGTTCAAGTATGCGGAAAACACCGGGCAGATGGCCCCGATCCGCGAGCAGTCCGGCACTTTCGCCGATTCGATCAAGTTGTGGAGCGCCAAGCAATGAACACCGCCATCCAGATGCCCGTGAGCAAGAAGGCCAAGCCCGTCGCGATCAAAGACGACGCGATGAACTACCAGAAGGACCTCATCAATTCCAACTACATGGACCTGGCGAAGGCGCACGGTGAGGGCCGCAAGGTGGCGGCGACCTTCGTGCCGGGCAACCTCAACGAGTTGCTGATGTGCTTCAACCTCGCGCGCAGCCTGCCCGAGACCAACGCGCTGCAGAACGGCCTGCGCAAGAAGTCCGGCAAGTTCATCATGGACGCCGAGCGTGACGGCCACAGCGAGGACGTCTGCACCTACGTGAAGGCCGACCTCGGATCGATGATGGGCGGCGAAATCGGCCCGACGGGCGACCCGCTGCCCAAGCCCGACGTCCTGCTGCTGTCGTACACCGGCTGCTTCACCTTCATGAAGTGGTTCGAGCTGATCCGGCACAAGTACGGCTGCGAAACCGTGATGCTGCACGTGCCCTACCAGGGCGAAGGCAAGATCGCGCCGAACATGCGCGAGTACGTGGTCAAGCAGCTCAAGGAAACCGTGATCCCGACCCTGGAGCGGATTTCCGGCGTCAAGTTCGACATCGACCGCCTGCGCCAGTACATGCGCGAGTCGGCCAAGGCCGAAGAGGACCTGGTCAAGGTGCTGCAGTCGGCCAAGAACCGGCCC
>JAMPXR010000523.1 GCA_023701085.1 Ramlibacter sp.
CCCTACGAATTGGCGCTGGGCTGGCGCTACACCCGCGCCGGCCGTGCCACCCGCCGCAACGGCTTCATCTCCTTCATCTCGGGGGTGTCCATGCTGGGCATCGCGCTGGGCGTGGCGGCGCTGATCATCGTGCTGTCGGTGATGAACGGCTTCCAGAAGGAGGTGCGCGACCGCATGCTCAGCGTGGTGTCGCACATCGAGATCTTCGGGCCGGGCGGGGGCGTGCTGCCCGATGCCGGCCGCACGCTGGCCGAGGCGAAACGCAATCCCCAGGTGATAGGCGCGGCGCCATTCATCGCCGCGCAGGCGCTGGTGGCGCGCGGCGAGGACATGCGCGGAACCCTCGTGCGCGGCATCGACCCGGCGCGCGAGCACGAGGTGACCGACCTGGCGGCGGGCCTGCAGCCGGTGCTGGCGCGGCTGGTGCCCGGCCAGTTCGGCGTGGTGATCGGCGGCGAGCTGGCGCGCCTGCTGGGCGTGCGCGAGGGCGACTCCATCACGCTGATCGCCCCGAGCGGCCAGGTCACGCCCGCCGGCGTGGTGCCGCGGCTGAAGCAGATGACCGTGGTCGGCACCTTCGATTCCGGCCATTTCGAATACGACAGCGCTCTGGTGCTGCTGCACCAGGACGACGCGGCGCGCATCTTCCGGCTGGAAGGGCCGACCGGCATCCGGCTCAAGCTCAAGGACCTGCACCAGGCCAGGGCGGTGGCGCAGGAGCTGTCCCGGACCTTGTCGGGCGATTTCCTGATCCGCGACTGGACGCGCCAGAACCGCACCTGGTTCGCCGCCGTCCAGGTGGAAAAGCGCATGATGTTCATCATCCTCACGCTGATCGTCGCGGTGGCCGCGTTCAACCTGGTGAGCACGCTGGTGATGACCGTCACCGACAAGCGCGCCGACATCGCCATCCTGCGCACCCTGGGCTCCAGCCCCGGCAGCATCATGGGCATCTTCGTCGTGCAGGGGGCGGCGGTGGGCGTGATCGGCACCCTGGCCGGGCTGCTGCTGGGACTGGGCGTGGCGCTGAACATCGACGTGATCGTCCCGGCGCTCGAGCGCTTGTTCAACGCGAGCTTCCTGCCCAAGGACATTTACCTGATCAGCAAGATGCCCAGCGACCCGCAAAGCGCGGACATCGTTCCGGTGGCGCTGATCTCGCTGGTCCTGGCGTTCGTCGCGACCGTCTACCCGAGCTGGCGCGCCAGCCGCGTCAATCCGGCCGAGGCGCTGCGCTATGAATGACGTGGCGAATCTGTCCGCGCCGGCCGCCGGGCGGGCTTCGGCGCGCACCGGCCCGGCCGGCGGCGCCGTCGTGCTCAAGGCCGAGGGACTGACCAAGCGCTTCACCGAAGGGGGCCTGGACGTGGAGGTGCTGCGCGGCGTGGACCTGCAAGTGCACGCGGGCGAAACCGTCGCCATCGTCGGCGCGTCGGGGTCCGGCAAGAGCACGCTGTTGCACCTGCTGGGCGGACTGGACGCGCCCAGCGGCGGCAGCGTCGAGCTCATGGGCCAGGCGTTCTCGCGCCTGGACGCGGCCGCGCAGGGGCGCGTGCGCAACCTGCACCTCGGTTTCGTGTATCAGTTCCACCACCTGCTGCCCGAATTCAGCGCGCTGGACAACGTCGGCATGCCGCTGCGCATCCGGCGCGAGCCGCCGGAGGTGTGCGAGCGGCAGGCGGCCGAAATGCTGGCGGCGGTCGGGCTGGCGCAGCGGCTGCGCCACCGCCCGGCCGAACTCTCGGGCGGCGAGCGCCAGCGAGTCGCCATCGCGCGCGCGCTGGTGACGCACCCGGCCTGCGTGATGGCCGACGAGCCCACCGGCAACCTGGACCGCAGCACCGCCGACGTGGTGTTCGACCTGATGCTGCAACTCGCGCGCGAGCGCGGCACCGCGTTCATCCTGGTGACGCACGACGAGACGCTGGCGCAGCGCTGCGGCCGGGTGCTGCGCTTGAGCGGCGGGGGACTGCAGTAGCGCCTGGCCTGCCAAAGGGGCAGCTCATGCGCTGCGGCCCGTGCCCGCCGGCGCCGCGAAGACTGGCCTCACGCCGGACTCGAGCCGGGGTCGGTGCGCGCGTAGATCGACAACTCCCGCATGCGCCTGCTTTCGTCGGCGTCCACCTCGGCGGCGACGGCTTCAATCGCCGCGATGTAGGCGCAAGGCAGTTGCAGCGCCCGCGCCCCGCGCAGCACATGTTCCTTGTACCAGTCGAGCGGACGCAGGTTCGCGCCGGCATGGGTGGCGAGGTAGATTTCCGCGAGCACCGTTTCGTTCGACGCGCAAACGACAGGAACGACCTGGCGTTCATAGCCGTGGCCGACGCCCTCGAAGCGGTCGAGCAGCGCCAGCTCGGCGGCGGCGATGGAATAGAGCGCGCCCAGCACGCGGTCGCCGGGGTTGCCGGTGTAGGCCGCGTCGCACTTGGCCGTCCCATCCATCGAGCCGGGCTTGTCGAAGCGCAGGGCGTGACCCGCCAGCGCCGCGGTGCCCACCAGCGAGGCCGAAGGCACGCGCGCCCGCAGCCGCTCGACGGCCATGTTCGAGCCGTAGGCGAAATAGAGGCTGCGCGGGCTCATCGTGCGCTGGCGCCCAGCGTCAACGCGGCCGGGCCGGCGCCGGCAGGGGCTCGACCCGCGCCGGGGCGCGCAGCCCCA
>JAMPXR010000027.1 GCA_023701085.1 Ramlibacter sp.
CCGAACATCGTCAGCACGTTGATGGAAAAGCCCAGCGCCAGCAGCACGCCGAAGGTGCCCAGCAGCGCGACCGGCACGACCAGCGTCGGGATGAGGGTGTAGCGCCAGTTCTGCAGGAACAGGAACATCACCAGGAACACCAGCGCGACGGCTTCGAGCAGCGTGACCACGACCTGCGAGATGGAAATCCTGACGAAGTGCGAGCTGTCGTACGGAATCTCCCACTTCACGCCCTGCGGAAAGAACGGCGCCAGCTCCGTCATGCGCTTGCGCACGGCGTCGGCCGTGGCCAGCGCGTTGCCGCTGGGCGAGAGCTGCACGCCGATGCCGGTGGAGGGCTTGCCGTTCAGGCGCGCCGAGGTGGCGTAGTTCTGGGCCCCCAGTTCCACCCGCGCCACGTCCTTGAGCCGCACGGTGGAGCCGTCGGTGTTGGCCCGCAGCACGACGTTGGCGAACTCCTCGGCGGTGCTGAGCTGGCCGCTGACCACGACAGTGGCGGCGATGCCCTGGCCCGCGATGTTGGGCAGGTCCCCGATGGAGCCGGCCGACACCTGGGCATTCTGGGCGCGGATGGCGGCATTCACCTCGGCCGCGGAAATGCCGTAGCCCATGAGCTTGGCCGGATCGATCCAGATGCGCATCGCCTGCTCGGTGCCGAACAGCTGGGCCTGGCCCACGCCGGGCAGCCGCTGGATTTCGGGCACCACGCTGCGCGAAGCGAGGTCGCCCAGCATCACCGGCGTGACTTTGGGGTCATCCGACGAAAGAATGGTGAACAGCAGGAAGTTCGAGCGCGACTTGTCCACGCGCACCCCCTGCTGCGTCACCGCCGCCGGCAGCCGCGGTGCGGCGCGCGACAGGCGGTTCTGCACGTCGACCTGCGCCAGGTCGGCGTGCGTGCCCGGCTCGAAGCTCAGCGTGATCTGACCGCCGCCGTTGGCCTGGCTGACCGATTCCATGTAGATCAGTCCGGGCGAGCCGTTCATTTCCTGCTCGATGACGCTCAGCACGCTTTCCTCCAGCGTCTTGGCCGAGGCGCCCGGATAGCTGGCGGAAATGACGATGGACGGGGGCGCCACCGGCGGGTACTGCGCCACCGGCAGCTGCACGATGGCGACGCTGCCCATCACGATGATGAACAGCGCGATGACCCACGCGAAGATCGGCCGGTCGATGAAGAACTTTGCCATGCGGCGCGCCCCTTACGACTTGGCCGCGGAAGCCGGTGCGGAAGCCGGTGCGGAAGCCGGTGCGGAAGCCGGTGCGGAAGCCGGTGCGGAAGCGGCCGGCGCGGAAGCGGCCGGCGTGGGCGCCGCGGCCGGCGTGGGCGCCGCGGCCGGCGCGGAGGCGGACGTTGCGGGCGCCGCGGCGCCCGCGCGCCAGGGCACCGGTTTCACGGGCGCGCCGGGGCGCAGCTTCTGGAAGCCGTCCACCATGACCTGCTCGCCGGGCTGCAGCCCTTCCAGGATCACCCACTGCCCGTCCTGGGAACTCCCCACTTTGACCGTGCGCGGATTCACCTTGCCGTCGGGCGCGACCACCATCACGGTGTCGCCCTGGGCCGAACGCGTGACGGCTTGCTGCGGCAAGAGCACGGCATTGCCGGCCTTGGCCTGCTCCAGCCGGACCCGCACGTACAGTCCGGGCAGCAGCGCACCGCCCGGGTTGGGCACTTCGGCACGCAGGGTGACCTGGCCGCTGGCAGGATCGACCGACAAGTCCGAAAACAGCAGGCGGCCGGGCTTCGGGTGTTCCGCGCCGTCCTCCAGCACCACGCGCACCAGCGCGCCTTGCGCGCCCGCCGCGCGCTTCAGGCGCCCCTGTTCGAGCGCACGGCGCAGCTTGAGCACTTCCGCGGCGGGTTGGGTGAAGTTGACGTACATCGGATCGATCTGCTGGATCACCGCCAGCGGCGTCGCTTCGCCCTGCCCCACCAGCGCGCCTTCGGTCACCAGGGCCCGGCCGATGCGGCCGGAAATCGGCGCGGTCACGGACGCGTAGCCCAGGTTGATCTGGGCTGTCCGCACCGCCGCGCGCGCCGCCGCGACCTCGGCTTCGGCCTGCTTCTGGCCCGCGACCGCGTTGGCGTAATCCTGTTTGCTGATCGCATTCACTTCGACCAGCGGCTGGTAGCGCTGCGCCAGCGCCGCGGCCTGGCCCAGGTTGGCCTGGGCGCGCGCCAGGGTCGCCTGGGCGCTCGCATGGGCCGCCGCGTACGGCGCGGGGTCGATGCGAAACAGCGCCTGGCCGGCCTTCACGTCGCTGCCCTCCCGGAACAGCCGGCGCTGGACGATGCCGGCGGCGCGTGCGCGCACCTGCGCCACCCGTGACGCCTCGAGGCGGCCCGGCAGTTCGGTCACCAGCCCCACATCGCCCGGCGCCACCGTGACGACGCCGACTTCCGGCGGCGGCGGGGCGGGCGGGGGCGCCCCGCCGCCCTGGCCGCAGGCGGCCAGCAGTCCGGCCACGGCGGCGCACGCCAGCGCGCCGGCCAAGGTCCGCAGTGGCCAGAGACGATGGAGGGACACGAAGACGGCCATTGGAATTCCTTCGAGGACGCCCCGGGATCGGGCAAGGGGCGGCCCCGAAGCATAAAGGGTTGCGCCCGGTCAAGAAGTGCGAAAGATGGCGAGTATACATTCATGCATGAATGTATAGTGACGCATGGCCCGCCGCACCAAGGAAGACGCACTCGCCACCCGGCACAGCCTGCTGGACGCGGCCGAACGCGTGTTCCAGGCCAAGGGCGTGGCACGCGCGACGCTGGGCGACATCGCAGCCGCGGCCGGCACCACGCGCGGCGCCATCTACTGGCATTTCGCGGACAAGTCGGACCTGTTCAACGCGATGATGGAACGCGTCGTCCTGCCGATGGAACGAGGGCTCGAAGCGGCGACGCTGGATCAGGCCGACCCGCTGCCGGCCCTGCACGCCACCCTGCTGGGCGCGTTGGACAACATCGCCACCGACCCCCAATTGCACCGGGTGCTCGAAATCGCGACCCTCAAGGTCGAGTACGTGGACGACCTCTGGGCCATCCGCCAGCACCATCTGCGCACGCGCGACGAGTGGGTGGCGCGCATGACGCGGGTCCTGCGCGCCAGCGCACGGCATCGGGGACTGTGCCTGCCGCTGCCGGTCGAGGCCGCAGCGCGCGGATTGCACGCCCTGGTCAGCGGCATCATCCAGAGCTGGCTGCTCGATCCCTCGGCGTTCGACTTGCGCGCCTGCGGCGCCAAGGCCATCCAGGTCTACCTGGCGGGGCTGGGATTGCCGGCCGATCCGCCCGCCTCGCGCGCGCGCTCTGCCGCCCGCCGCTAGCCGGCGGGCTTTCTGGCGCCTTGTCAAGCGCTGCTTGGTCATCGCGCGCATGCCGCTTACCCGCGTCGCCCTGCGCCAGTTCGAAGCCCTGGTGGCCGTGGCCGACCTGTGCAGCCTCACCGCGGCCGGCGAACGGCTCGGGCTCACGTCATCCGCGATCAGCCAGCTGGTCGCGGAACTGGAAGCGATCATCGGCTTCAGGGTGTTCGACCGCAGCACCCGCCGGGTGAACCTGTCCAGCGCGGGGCGCGAATTCGTGGCCTCGGCGGAAACGGTGCTGCGGCATGCGCAGCTCGCCGAGAGCGCCGCCGCCGACGTGCGCAACCGCGCCGCCGGCATCGTTCGATTGGGCGCTGAATCCATTTCGAGCACGCGCTTGATCATCGAATAGAAGATGCCCTTCACGATGTCGGCCACGGCACGGCCGGCGCGGATGTTCTCAAGCACCTCCGTCGCGGAGAACACGGTGCAGTAGCTGCCCAGGTTGATCATCTCCCCGGCCTGCGCCGCCAGGGCGTTCATCTCCTCGAGCGAGACGTCGAGCGGCCGGGCCATCGCGCTTGCCATAATGACCCCATGAGACTCCTCCACACCATGTTGCGAGTGGGCGACCTGCAGCGCTCCATCGATTTCTACACCCGCCTGCTCGGCATGACGCTGCTGCGCACCACGGAGCGGCCCGAGCAGAAATACTCGCTGGCCTTCGTCGGCTACGCCAGCAACCCGCAGCAGGCCGAGATCGAGCTGACCTACAACTGGGGCGTCGACCATTACGAGCCGGGCACGGCCTACGGCCACATCGCGTTGGGGGTGCCCGATGTGTACGCGGCCTGCGACCGGATACGCGCGGGCGGCGGCAAGGTAACGCGCGAGCCCGGGCCGGTCAAGGGCGGCAGCACCGTGATCGCGTTCATCGCGGACCCCGACGGCTACAAGATCGAATTGATCCAGCGAGATTCGGGGGACTAAAGCACAGGCCAACCGGCCGCTGCCAGCGCAGCGGCCGGTTGCGGGACTTGCCGACTGATCGCGTCTTTGTTAAGATAGTACTTGATTACTTACTATGACGCCACAGCGGCCTCCACGTCCATGCCTGCCTCGACCCCCGTTTCAATGGCGCCGCGCCAGCGCCTGAACACCGACCAGCGGCAGCGCGAGATCGTCGGCGCGGTGCTCGCGCTGGCCTGCGAGCGCGGGCCCGACGCGATCACCACGCAGGCCATCGCGGATCGGATGGGCCTCACCCAGGGCGCCGTGTTTCGGCACTTTCCCGATAAGCAGGCCATCTGGCTGGCGGTCTTCGCCTGGGTACGCGAATCGCTGAGCGCGGCAGTCGAGGTGGCGATCGGGAAGGCGGAATCGCCCCTGGCGAAGATCGAGCGTGCCTTCCTTGCCCACGTCGCCTTCCTGGCGGAGAACCCGGGGGTCGCACGTGTCATGTTCCACGAGATGCAGTATCCAGGCGACTCGCCGGTGCGCACCGAGGTGCGCGCGATGATCGATTCGTATCGGCAACGGCTGGCCAGCCTCTTCACGCAGGCGAAGGCCGCCGGCGAGCTTCCGCGTGAGCTCGACACCACGCTGGCCCCGGTGCTGTTCATTGGTGCCGTGCAGGGTCTTGTCATCAACGCATCACTCTCCGGCGACGCGTCGGCAATGGTGAAGCGCTCGCGCAAGCTGTTCGCGCTCCTTCTCGACGGCTATCGCGCAGGGAGACGGCCGTGAACGCCAAGCTCGGCCGCAAGACGGCGTTGATTGCCGCCGGTCTCGGGATCGCGGTATTGCTCGGTTGGCTGGTGATGAGCCAGGGGCCCCTCGCCCCGGCCAAGGTAACGGTAGCGGTGCCGCAGCAGGGCCCGCTGGTTGCGAGCACATTCGGCATCGGCACGGTGGAAGCCCGGCGCGGCTACGCACTCGGCCCCACGGTGCCCAGCCGCGTCCTGCGAGTGCTGGTCGATCAGGGCGATGCGGTCAAGGCGGGGCAGGTGGTCGCCGAGCTCGACCCGGTGGACCTCGCGGACCGTGTCATCGCCGGAAAGCTGGCGGTGGACCGAGCGGCCAGCACGATCCGCGCGGCCGAGGCCCAGTTGGCCGAGGCCCGCAGTCGCTCCCATACGGCGACGTCGACCGCACGCCGCTACACGGAACTGCGGGCCCAGGGATTCTTCAGCCAGGAAGCGGCCGAGGCCAAGACGCATGAAGCGAACGCCGCAAAGGCGGGCGTGGACGCTGCCGTGGCCCAGGTGGCGGCGGCGCGGCACGACCACGAGCGTGCGCAGGCCGATGCGGCCGGCATCGGCAAGCTGCGCACGCAGGCACGGCTCGTGAGTCCGGTCGATGGGGTGGTCAGCGCACGTTGGGTCGAGCCCGGGACGACCGTCGTCGCCGGCCAGGCGGTGGTGCAGGTCATCGACCCCGCGACCCTGTGGGTCCGGGCGCGGATCGACCAGGCGCAAGCCGGCGGGATCCGGGTGGGCCAGCCGGCCGAGATCGTGCTGCGTTCGGATGCCAATCGCGCCTACCGCGGCGAGGTGCAGCGTGTCGACCTCGTGAGCGACGCCGTGGCGGAGGAACGGATCGTCAACCTCGGTTTCGCGGCCCCGCCGCAAGCCATTTCGATTGGCGACCTGGTCGAAGTGACGATCCGTACCGCAGAGCTGGCCAGCGCGCGCACGGTGCCCGCGGCCGCCGTGAAGCGCCTCGATCGCAAGGACGGCGTGTGGCGCGTGAACGCGGGGCGCGTCACGTTCCAGCCGGTGAAGATCGGCATGACGTCGCTGGATGGGCGCAGCCAGGTCCTCGAAGGCCTGGATGCCGGCGACGAGGTCGTGGTCCACAGCGAGCGGGAATTGCGGCCGGACGCGAGGGTGAAAGTCGTTTCCGCCATCGTTCGTTCCGCACCATGATCAATCTCGCTGCGCGCGACATCCTGCACGGCTGGGGCAAGTTTGTCTTCACCGGGCTCGGGCTCGGCTTGCTCATCGGCCTCACGCTGTCGATGGCCGGCATCTACCGCGGCCTGGTCGACGACGGCCAGGCGCTGCTGGCGATCGGCGGCGCCGACTTGTGGGTCGTGCAGCGTGACACGCTGGGGCCGTACGCCGAACCGTCGACCGTGCGCGACGACGCCTATCGCAGCCTGCTGGGCATCCCAGGCGTCGCGGCCGCCGGAAACGTGACCTACCTGACGATGCAAGTCCACCACGCGCGCGGCGAAGTGCGCGTGATGCTCGTGGGATTCGAGCCGGGACATCCGGGCGAGCCCGGCTATCTCGTCGCCGGCCGTCCCATCACGCGGTCGCATTACGAAGCGATCGCCGATGTGCGGACCGGGCTCGCGCTGAACGAACGCGTCCGCATCCGCCGCCACGAGTACACGGTGGTCGGCCTGACGCGCCGCATGGTGTCGTCGGGCGGCGATCCGATGATCTTCGTGCCGCTCAAGGACGCGCAGGAGGTGCAGTTCCTGAAGGACAACGACGCTCTCGTCAACGAGCGTGCGCGCACGGCCGCCAATCCCGCATTCAATCGGCCCGCAGTTCCGGGGTTGCTGGAGGCGGTGCAGGCGAGTCAGGCCAACAGCCACAGCGTGAACGTCGTGTTGTTGCAGCTGGACCCGTCGGCCGACGAATCGGTGGTCGCCGGCCGGATCCGGCGCTGGAAGCATCTGGAGGCGTACACGCGCACCGACATGGACGACATCCTCGTGGCCAAGCTGATCGCCACGTCGGCCAAACAGATCTTCCTGTTTCTGGTCATCCTCTCGGTGGTGAGCGCCGCCATCGTCGCCTTCATCATCTACACGATGACGTTGAACAAGGTCCGCGAAATCGCGGTGTTGAAGCTGATCGGCGCGCGCAACCGCACCATTGCCGGGATGATCCTGCAGCAGGCGCTGGGCCTGGGCGCGATCGGCTTCATCGTCGGCAGGGCCGCTGCGGGGCTCTGGGCGCCGATCTTCCCGAAATACGTGCTGCTGCTGCCGGCGGACGCCGCCCGTGGCGCGGTGCTGGTGCTGGTGATCTGCGCGCTGGCCAGCGTTATCGCCATCCGCGCCGCGTTGCGCGTGGACCCCGCCGCGGCGATCGGAGGTTAAGCCTTGCAGCCGGCGATCGAGATCAGCGGCCTCACCAAACGCTACGGCGAAGGCGAGGCAGCGGTCGACGCGCTGAAGGGCGTGGACATGGTGATCCAGCCCGGCGAGGTGGTGGGGCTGATCGGCCCCAGCGGCTCCGGCAAGAGCACACTGCTGAAGTGCCTGGGCGCGGTGATCGAACCGACCGCGGGCCGGATGGCGCTGGCGGGCGAAACGATCTATGAGAACGGCTGGAACGTCGGCGACCTGCGGGCGTTGCGGCGTGACCGCATCGGCTTCGTGTTCCAGGCCCCTTACCTCATTCCGTTCCTGGATGTCACCGACAACGTCGCGGTGCTGCCGATGCTCGCGGGCGTGCCCAACGGCAAGGCACGCGACCAGGCCCGGGAGATGCTGCAGGCGCTGGATGTCGGCCATCGCGCGAAGGCGCGGGTGGCGCAGCTTTCGGGTGGCGAGCAGCAGCGCGTCTCCATCGCGCGCGCGCTGGTCAACCGGGCGCCGATCATTCTGGCGGACGAACCGACCGCACCTCTGGACAGCGAGCGTGCGATGACCGTGATCCGCATCCTGAACGAGATGGCACAGCGATTCCAGACGGCCATCATCGTCGTGACGCACGATGAAAAGATCATCCCGACGTTCAAGCGGATCTACCAGATCCGGGACGGTCGGACCTACGAGCAGGCGGGCGAAGGGCGTGCTCCCTGAGATGGCGCGCGACCCGCGTGACAGGATGAATTGGTTGCGCGCGCAACACTCTTGTGCTCGAGCTTGTGCTCGAAGCTGACGGGGCCTGACGCCAACCGCGCATTCTCGTTCGCGTTGATCTTCCTCAAGCGCACACGCCAGGGGAGACGGATACTAGTTATGAAACATAACTGGATGGAGTAGCTGCAATGTTCCTGACTCTCGACGACTTCAAGATCAAGGCTTCCAATTTCGACCTGACGGAGAGCCACAACGTGGTGCGCATCCTGGCCGGCTTCATGATGCTGCCGCACGCGGCAAGCAAGTTCTCCGCCGGCGGCCTGAATCCCGGCACCGTGGCGTTCTTTGCCAAGGCCGGGATGCAACCGGCAGAGTTCATGGTCGGCTTGGCGGCCACGGCGGAAATCGTCGGCGGCCTGTGCCTCATGCTGGGCCTGGCGACGCGATGGGCCGGACTGGGAGTTGCCACCATCATGGCCCTCACGATCGTCGCCTTGCTCAACGTCGGCCCTTTCAAGTGGCTGTGGAATTTCGGCGGCATCGAATACAACCTCTTCTGGGGCCTCACGGCCCTCGCCGTGGCCGTGACGGAGTTCAAGCGCCGCACCATGGCGGGCGCGGGCACGGCGCGCCGGCCGCTGCGGGCGCACTGATCCCGGCCTGAATCGGGAGCGTCGCCATTCGACGCAAGCCGACTTTCCTTTCAAGAGGTCCGCGGCGCGGCGGCCACGCCGCCGGCAGCGCAGGGCCGCCGGGTGCCGTGTCTCACGCGGCGGCCGCAGGTCGCAAGGCAACCGCCTCCCGCGCGAATTGCGTGATGCGCTGCCAGTCGCCGCGCGCCACCGCATCGGCCGGCGTGAGCCATGAGCCGCCGACGCAGGCCACATTGGGCAGCGCCAGGAACTGCGCCGCGTTGGCGGCCGTGATGCCGCCGGTGGGGCAGAACCTGAGGTCCCAGAACGCGCCGTGCCAGGCCTTGAGCATGGCGGCGCCGCCGGCCTGCATCGCGGGAAAGAACTTCAGCTCGCTGTAACCGTCCGCCTGCGCCGCCATGATCTCGCCGGCCGTCGCCACGCCGGGCAGCAGCGGCAGGTTTAGCTCGCGGCAGACCTGGCCCAGCGCCGGCGTGTAGCCCGGGCTCACGGCGAAACGCGCGCCGGCCAGCACGGCGGCCTGCGCGTCGGCGGCGCTGCGCACGGTGCCGGCGCCGGCCACCGCCTGCGGCACCTCGCGCGCGATCGCCTCGATGCAGGCCAGCGCCGCCGGCGTGCGCAGGGTGAGCTCCAGCATGCGGACGCCGCCGGCCACCAGCGCGCGCGCCAGCGGCACGGCATGCGCGACCTCGGTGAGCACGATGACGGGGAGCACCGGCGCGTCGGTCATCACCTGCAGCGGCGTCAGCCGCGCCGACGCGATCGTCTGGTCTGCTAAAGCCATGTGCAAGCCCCCTCTTCCGCCGTCAGCGCGTTGCGCCGGAACGCGGCAAACAAATCCCGCCCGATGCCCAGGCCGTTGGCAGCCCGCAGCGCTGCGGGCATGACCGCATTGTCGCGCGCCGCGAAACCATGCGCGGCATCGGTCACGCCACGGCACGCGAGCGGCCCGGCAGCGCCGGTGGCCGGCGGCCCACCCTTCGGCCGGGCGGGCCGGTCGACGTTAAAGTCGCGGCTATGAGTTGCGCGAAGAATCGCCTCGAGCCGGCCGTAGCGGCCGAGGCAGGCCCTGCTGCCGCGCCCGCCCGTGAAGGTGGGACCGGGCGGCGGCCCGGCGCGAGCCCGCTGCGCGATCCGGCGCCCATGCTGCAGCGCGTGCTGCTGGAATGGGGCGGCCACGAGGACCTGTGGATCTTCGCCTACGGCTCGCTGATCTGGAAACAGGAATTCGATTACACCGAGCGCCGCGCCGCCAAGGTCTACGGCTGGCACCGCGCGCTCAAGATGTGGAGCCGCATCAACCGCGGCACGCCGGATCGGCCGGGACTGGTGTTCGGCATGCTGTCGGGCGGGTGCTGCCAGGGCATGGTGTTTCGCGTTCCCCGCCACGCCGGTCGTCAGGTGCTGGAGACACTCTGGCCGCGCGAAATGTCGATGGGCGTCTACGACCCGCGCTGGCTGGTCTGCCGCACCGGCCATGGTCCGGTCACCGCGTTGGCTTTCACGCTCTCGCGCAAGAGCCCCAGCCACACCGGCGTGCTGACGGAAGAGGAATACCGGCGGATCTTCGCGGAGGCCTCGGGCATCTACGGCACCACGCTCGACTATGCCCACCGCACGCTGGAAGAGCTGCGCCGCCACAACATCCGCGACCGCCGTCTGGAGCGCCTGCTGCGGCTGACGCAGCGCTCGTAGCCGCCGCGCTCGTCGGGGCTGCCCGGCAGTTGCAGGCGGCGCGTCTTGCTTCTACAGTCATTCGCACACTTCGGGAGCACCGTCATGGCTTTTCGTCCGTCATCCGCCGGCGCAATGATCGCAATGCCGGTCCTGATCCTGGCCCTGGCCGGCTGCGCGGCGCCGCGCGGCCCCGCGGCCACGGCCAGTCTGCGGCCGACCACCGGCAACAACGCCAGCGGCATGGTGCGCTTCGTGCAGTCGGCCGGCCAGGTGATCGTCAGCGGCGAAGTGCGCGGGCTCAAGCCCGGCGCCGTGCACGGCTTCCATGTGCACGAGAAGGGCGACTGCTCCAGCGGCGACGGCAACAGCGCGGGCGGCCACTTCAATCCCGAGGGCAAGCCGCACGGGCAGCACGGCCAGGACGCGCATCACGCGGGCGACCTGCCCAGCCTGAAGGCCGACGCCGCCGGTGTGGCCGCCTTCAGCTTCGAGTCGAGGTCGATCGCGGTCGGCGGCGGCGCGACCGACGTCGTCGGCCGGGGCCTGATCGTGCATCGCGACCCCGACGACTACACCACGCAGCCGACCGGCAACGCCGGGCCGCGCCTGGCCTGCGCGGTGATTGTCAAGGCCTGACGGAAAGAACCAAGCGCCCTCGGCGCACCCGGGCCAGTTATCGCCCGGCCAGCAGGCGCTCGGCCTCGGCCAGATCCTGCACCGTGTCGATGTCGGTGACGATGCCGCGATCGTCCAGGTCGAGCCGCCCGACGGCATTCAGTGAAGCCTGAGCGCGGACCACGGCGTCGGCGCCCTTTTCGCCTTGCAATCGCGAGAGCGCTTCGCCGCACGACGCGGCGAATCCGACCGGGTGTCCGCGCTGGCCCTGGTAACAGGGCAACACCACGGCGTGCTGCGCCAGCGACGCCGCCACGGCTTGCAGGCTTTCGGGGCGCACCAGCGGCAGGTCGCCCGGCAGCACCAGCCAGCCCGGCGCTTGCCGGGTCGCGCGCACCGCCGCGGCGATGCAATCCCCCATCCCCGCGTGGCCCGCGTCTTCCAGGTGCCAGGGCAGTCCGCTCGCCCGCACCGCGTCCAGCGTGCGCTCCAGCACGGGTCTGCCGCCCAGCGGCGCGCGCAATTTGGAGCCGGCGCCGCCCGAGGCGACGAAGCGCTCGCCCCGGCCGGAAGCCAGGACCAGCACCACGGGCGAAGTCATGCCACGGCGCAGCCGGCGGCCGTGGCGACGGCTTGCGCGGCCGGGTTCTTGCACTCCACGATCTGTCCCAGGATGGAGACCGCGATCTCGGCAGGCGTCTTGGCGCCTATACGCAGGCCGACCGGGCCATGCAGGCGCGCCAGCTCCGCTTCGGTCAGGTCGAAATGCTCCGCAAGCCTGAGCTTGCGCGCCGCCTGGTTGCGCGAGGAACCGAGCGCGCCCACGTAGAACGCGTCGGAGCGCAGCGCTTCCAGCAGCGCCATGTCGTCCAGCTTCGGGTCGTGCGTGAGCGCGACGATCGCGGTATGCGCATCGGGCCGCATCTCGCGCACCACGTCGTCCGGCATGCCCGGCACATGCCGCGCGCCGGTGACCGCCAGCGTGTTCGAGTATTCCTCGCGCGGATCGCACACCAGCACCTCGAAGTCGAGCAGCTGTGCGATCTGGGCCACCGCCTGCGACAGCTGCCCCGCGCCCACCAGCAGCAGCCGCCACTTCGGGCCGAACAAGGTGGTGAGCTGCACGCCGTCGAAGCGCATGCTGTCGTCGCGCGACGCGGCGGCGAGGGTGACCTGGCCGGTGGCCAGCGTCAGGGTCCGGGCGACCAGTTCGTGCGTGGCGGTGCGAGCCAGCAGTTCCTCGACCCAGGCGGCCTCGCGCAGGGGCTCCTGCACCAGCCGCAGCGTGCCGCCGCAAGGCAGGCCGAAACGCGCGGCCTCCTCCTTGCTGACGCCATAGGCGATCATGGACGGCGCGGCGTTTCGCTCGCCGGCCTTGACCCGCGCGATGAGGTCGTCCTCGACGCAGCCGCCGGACACCGAGCCGCTCACGACGCCGTCGTCGCGCACGGCCAGCAGCGCGCCGGCTGGGCGCGGCGCACTGCCCCAGGTTTCGACCACCGTCACCAGCGTCACCGCGTGGCCGGCTCGGCGCCACGCCAGGGCATCGCCCAGCACCCGCAAATCCAGGCTTTCCATTGCGATCCTTGTCCGCGTTGCATCAATATGTTCGTCAATGTACAACGATTCGGACCTCGCGCAGTGCGAGAATCGCCCAATGACCACGACTGCATCCCGGCTGGCGGAACTGAGAAAAAGCTACGAGCGCGCCGAGCTGAGCGAGGAGGCTTCGCACGCCGATCCGCTCAAGCAATTCGA
>JAMPXR010000028.1 GCA_023701085.1 Ramlibacter sp.
TCGTCCCACGAGATGGGGACGAAGCCCGGGTCCTCGCCGCGCCCCTTCTTCGGGTTGGTGCGCTTCATCGGCGACAGCACCCGGTTCGGGTTGTAGGTCTTCTGCACCAGCCCGTAGGCCTTCACGCAGACCTTGCCGCCGCCCGGATGCACTTCGGCGGCGCAGAAGTTGGGCTCCACTTCGGTCGCCACGCCGTCCTGAACCTTGACGGTGAGCAGGTCGGGTCCGGCCACGCACTGGTAGCAGTACGTCGGCACGCGCCGCGTCGCGGCCGGGGCGTTCACGCGAGCCCCGCCTTCGCCGCCTTGCCGCCCGGGCGCTTGCCGGTGCCCGCGAGGTCGACGACGAAACGCCGGTGAATGGTGCGGCAGACCGGCTCCAGCCTTTTCAGCGGTCGTTCGCGGCACGCCATCTCATTGGATCCCATGGATGTCCTTTCTTGCGATCAGGCGCGGAAGCCCGCGGATTCGCAACGCGTCTGTCACAAACAGTGTCAAAAGGTCCTAGGCGGCGGGCGCTGCCTCCCCGCGCAACTGCGCCGCGCGCAACCGCGCCTCGGTGTAGCGGACGAGGGCCCGCGTTGCACGCTCGCTGGAGCGGAAGATGCACACGCCCTGCTCCATCAGCTTGTCGGCCATCGGGTCGAACAGCGCGCCTCCGTCGATGACGCCGACGATGGGCTTGGGCGAGGCGGCGACCACCTTCGGCAGCGTCTGCACGATGCTGTCCGGGCTGTCGATGTCGAAGCCGGGCCGCGCGCTCTGCTTGAGCGATCTCACCACGGGGGACGTCGGGTCGAGTCCGGCGACCACGCAATCCACGTCCGGTTCGGCGGCCATGGCCTCGATGCAAAGCTGGTGAACCTCGTCGTCCGCCCCCGGGTTGATGTCGAACGGATTCCTGACTTCCATGATCGCGTCGAGCTTCTTGCTCGCCAGGATCGTCATGAACCGATCCCGCGTCGACGGACTGATCGTGGCCAGCGACATGGAGAAGTCGCCCACCTGCGCGCTGTCGGCCATGGCCACCGTGTCGTAGCCCGCGCCGGACAGCGCGCCGAGCCGCTTGCCGCCCACCACCTTGTCGGCCATGCAGTCCGACAGGTAGAACAGGTCGCTGAACTCGCTGACGTCAGTCGCGACCAGCGCGCCGGCCTGCGTGAGCAGGGCGTTGCACACCTCGTAGTCGCCGGCGATCGAGGCGGTGTGGCCCATCGCGGCGTGCCCGCCCGCCACGGACTGTGCGTTCTTGAAAATGACGACCTGCTTGCCGGCAAGAGTCGCCTTGCGCACGGCCCGCGCCACGGCCAGACCGTCGAGGTCCTTGAAGCCTTCGACGTACGCCCCGATCACGTGGATCTCGGGGTTGTCCGCGAAGCTTGCGATCAGGTCGCCGTGCGTCATGTCGTTCTGGTTGCCGATGGCGACCATGTAGGCCGGGTCGAGCCACGGGTTCTTGGAAAGCCGCGTGACCAGGAAGGCGCCGCTCTGGCTGATGAGGGCGGACGTGCGCTTTGCCTTCCTCTGCGTTCTCGGCAGGCGTTCTTCGGGAATGAACCAGGAATCGAAGTTGCCGGGGTGCGAGATGATGCCCAGGCAGTTCGCGCCCGCGAACACCGGTCCGCGTCCCTCGCGCCGGGCGTTGTCGATCGTCTCCAGCATCCGGCGGGCCGGCTCGCGGCTCGCCTCGGTTTCGCCCATGCCGCCGGGGATGAGCAGCACCGATTCCGCGGCATCGGTCTTGATCACCTCATCGACGACCTTGAAGGCCACGTCGGCGGTCACCGCCAGGACCAGCAGGTCGAGCTTTTTCTCCAGCGCCCCCAGGCTCGTGGCGCAGCGCGCGCCATCGACTTCCTGGCCGTCGGGATTGATGACGAGCAGCCGCGACTTGTCATAACCGGAGGCGATGATGTTTTTCAGGACGATCCGGCCGAAGTTCATGCGCGTGGCGGAGGCGCCCATGACGCCGATCGAAGCCGGGTGCAGCATCCGGTGGATCTTGGCCTGGGGCCGCGCCGGGCGGACGACCTGCGGCCGGCCGATGCGGCACAGACCGTCGAGCGCGACCAGCGAGCCGCCCGAGCAGGCGAAGGGGTTGACCTCCAGCTCCTCGATGACGAAGTCGGTCTCGGGATTGCCCGCCGAGCAGCTGTTCGCAAGGCGCATGAAGCCGCCGAAACATTGGACGAGGGCTTCGTCCGTCACGAGCCGGCGGCCGCCCCGCGTCAGTCCGGCGATCCTGCGGTAGCCGATGGTCGGTTTGAACAGCTCGAGGAATTCCTCGGCACTGGTCAGCACCGTGGAGGCCGAGACGACCGCCTGCCCCCGGCGGGCGCTTCCGGCAAGAAGCTCGGTGTCGACGCCGCCCAGCCCCGCGGTGATGACCATGCCGAAGTCGCGCGTGTTGCGGATGCCGACCAGGAGTTCGCTGCCGACACCGCCCGCGTCCGCCGTGACGAACTCCGTGAGCATCACGCCCGAGATATCCTGGATGGCCAGCATGCTTTGGCAAGCGGCGCGCACCGCGGCCGGCTCCTTGGCCACGACAGCGACCCCGCCCACGTCCGACTTGTGGGCGATGCTGCCGGAGACGATCTTCACCACCACCCGGCCTCCCGGGAACGACGCCACGAGCTCGTCCGTCGGCTGCGCCCCGGCTGCGATCACCTCGTGTCTGGGCGTGGAGGCGATGCCCGCCGCGGCGAGCAGCCGGTAGACCTCGTGCTCGAACAGCGAAGACCGTCCCTCACTGTGCGCCTTCCGGAAAATGTCGGTGATTGCTGCGCGCGCCGGTTCCGCCACGTCCGCGATGCGGGAGCGCGCGCTGTGCATTTCGCTCATTAATTTGTCTCCTGAATGTGCCTGCCGTGCAGGTCTGGTCTAGAATTTCGCCCAGTTCATTTGATTCTGGTACCGGAATGCGGGTATTGATTTGATCTAGCGCAACGTTTGGCGGAAGCTCCTTGTCTACCTCTCGCATACCCCTAGCGCCGCGCGCGCACGCCCCGAAAAGCCGCGCGGCGCGCATTCCCGCCAGTTCCGGCGCGGTGACGGTGCGATCGGTGCGGCGCGCCGACCTCGACGAGGTCATCGCGATCGACGCGACCGTCACCGGTATCGAGAAGCGTGCCTACTGGCAGCGCGTGTACCGCCGCTATGGCATCAGCTCGCGCGGCGAGCAGCGCTGGTTCCTGGTCGCGCTGGCCGAGGGCAAGGTCGCGGGCTTCCTGATCGGCGAGGTGCGCGACTGGGAATTCGGATCGCCGCCCTGCGGCTGGGTGTTCGCCATCGACATCGACCCGACGGCGCGGCAGGCCGGCATCGGCACCCGGCTGCTGTCGGCGCTGAGCACGAGCCTGAGGCGCGCGGGCGTGCGCAAACTGCGCACCCTGCTGTCGCGCGAAAACACCCTGATCCTCTCGTTCTTCCGCAGCCAGGGCATGACCGCGGCGCCGATGATTCCGCTCGAGATGGACGTGACCCCCGAGAGCGGGGCGGGCGAGGCCTCGCGATGAGGCTGCAGGTCAACACCATGCTCGCGCTCTACAGCGTGATCGAGTTCGCCTCCGATCCGCAGCGGCATATCCCGGCCGCGGAAATCGCCGACAAGTACAGCGTCTCGCCGCACCACCTGGCCAAGGTGCTGGCCGAGCTGGCGCGCGCCGGCATTGTCGAGTCGGTGCGCGGCGTGGGCGGCGGCTACCGCTTCACGGCCAATGTGCGCCGGCTCACCCTGATGGATGTGATCCAGCTGTTCGAGGATCTGGCGCCGCCGACCTCGCAGCGGCGCGACGCGGGCGGCCCGACCCCGGTCGATCTGGCGCTGGAGGCGGTGCAGTCCGAGATCGACCACATCGCGAAGGCGACCTTCAGCTCGATCACGCTGGCCACCATGCTGCAGCTGGTGGCCAAGCAAAAGGGCGCGGCCGACAGCGGCTCGCGGCTGGCGGCCTGATCAGGCGTCGAACTGCTCGCGGCTGCCGAAGCCGCGCTGGTTGTCGATGAAGTACAGCCGTGCGATGTCCAGCCGGTACCAGCGCACCCGCGCCAGCGCGGCGAGGATGGCGGCCGGGGCGCCAGCCGGCCTGACGAAGGAAAAACGCTCGCCGTAGAGCCGCTCGGCACGTGCCCGCTCGGCGCCCTGCAGCTCGCTCACCTGTCCCTCGAGCTGGATGCCCTGGATGCCGCGCCAGTCGTCGGGCTGCGACTGGATGGTCGCGGCGCAGCGCGGCCGCAGCGCCAGGTCGCGGCAATGGCGGCTGCCCGGGGAGGAAAGGAACACCAGGCCGTCGCCATCGCGGACATAGAACAACGCGGCCGCCCAGGGGCCGGCCTCGCCCTGCGTGGCCAGCGTCATCACGTGATGGCGCGCGAGGAAGTCGGCGGTGACTGGCGGCAGGTTCAGCGCCATGGCAGCGCGTCGCCCTGCCCTGCGTCGCCCGCTTCGCCCGTGCTGCCGGCGGCCGCGGTTTCGTGCAGCCGTTTGAGCCGGTAGGCCAGCTGGGGACGGGTCAGCCCGAGCATGCGCGAGGCGGCCGACAGGTTGCCGTGCGCCTTGTCGACCGCCGTTTCGATCAGCATGGCTTCGATCTGGTCGAGCGTGCGGATCCCGTTGAAAACGGCTTCGCACAGCTCCTTGCCGGTGTCCCAGGAATCGGTGTCTATGCTGCCGTCCATTCCCAGGCCGAACTCCTGCGCCTCGCCTTCCACGCTGGGCGAGGAGAACAGGTGGCTGACCTCGATGCGCGTGCCGCTGGGCGCCAGGATGACGCCGCGTTCGACCATGTTCTGCAGTTCGCGCACGTTGCCCGGCCAGCGGTAGGTCAGCAGCGCTCGCTTGGCCTTGTCGGTGAAGCCGCGCAGCTTCTTGCCGTGGATCGCGCAGTGCTTCTCCAGGAAGCGCTTGGCCAGGAAGGAGATGTCCTCCTTGCGCTCGCGCAGCGGCGGGATGTGGATCTGGAACGGGTTGAGCCGGTAATACAGGTCGGAGCGGAAGCGCCCCTCCTTGACCAGGCGATACAGGTCGGCATTGGTCGCCGCGATGGTGCGCACGTCGATGCGCCGCACGCGGTGGTCGCCCACGCGTTCGATCTCGCCTTCCTGCAGCACCCGCAGCAATTTGCTTTGCGCGGCCAGCGGCAGGTCGCCGATTTCGTCCAGGAACAGGCTGCCGCCGTCGGCGCGCTCGAAGCGCCCGGGGCGCGCCGCCTGGGCGCCGGTGTAGGCGCCGCGCTCCACGCCGAACAGCTCGGATTCGACCAGCTCGGCGGGAATGGCGGCACAGTTCACGGCGATGAATGGCCGGTCCTTGCGCGGCCCCATCGCGTGCAGCGCGCGCGCGAACAGTTCCTTGCCCACGCCGGTTTCGCCCAGCAGCATCACCGTGATCTGGCTGCCCGCGCTCTGGCGCAGCAGCTCGAAGGCGCGCTTGAAACCCGGCGAGATGCCGATCATGTCGGCCGGCAGCTTGTCCTTTTCAGCAATCGTCGAGCGCAGCTGCCCGACCTGGGTCTGCAGGTCGATCAGCTGGTCGGCGATGGATTCCGGCGTGAAGTAGCGCAGGTGCTCCGCGGCGTCCTCCCATTCCTCGACGGGCTTGCCGACGATGCGGCAGCTGGAATGCCCCATGCCGGCGCATTCGGTCTCCTTGTACAGGATCGGGCGGCCCATGAACGCCGACGAGTAGCCGCAGGCGTAGCCGATCTGGGTCCAGCACACCGGCTCGTGGTGCTGGCCGTAATGGTGCCGGTGCCATTGGCCTTCCCAGGAGTTCTCCCACAGGAATTCGCCGTAGAAGCGCCCCGCCATGCGGTCGAGCTCCAGCCGCACGGGCGTGACCTGGACGATGCCTTCCAGGGTGTGCAGCTGCGGGCCTGTCATGAACGCTTCGCTGTCGCTGCAATCCTGCGACCGGGTGCGCGCGAGCTCGGCGTCGCGCACGCCCGAGGCGTAACCCATGCGCGTGAGCAGCCCGCGCGCGCGGTCGATGCCCAGCGAGTCGATCAACTCCTTGCGCAGCAGCGCCTGCGCCTCGGCGTGCACCAGCAGCATGCGGTGCTCGTGCAGCCAGATCTGCCCAGTGCGCGGGCAGAAGTGGATGCGCGAACGCATGTCGCCGCTCGCCGCACGCGCAATGCTGTGTAGCTTGGTCAATCGACACCCCTGGAACCGAAACGTCCTTTGTAGACGCATGCAACCTGCCGGATTTGACGAAGATCAAAGTCGGCTCCGGTGACCCTGCGTGTTTGCCCGGATGCCGCGCCGGCTGCACTTGGGTGGCGACCCTTAACCAAATGATCAAACCGGCGGACCGGACGCGGCGGCATTGAGCAAATGGACAAGCGCCATTCGCCCGGTTCTAGCGGCGGCGGCGTGCTCGCGCAGGCGGCGTCGAGCTAGCGCAGGAGGCGTCGGCCCACGGGGAGGATCGCATGCATCAGCTGCACGCAGGGCGCGTGGCACGCCTCTTGCGATTCACCGACGACCCGGTCAAGGCGCGCCGGCAGCAGTCCCAGCGCCATCCACCTGCCGACTCTAGGAGACAAACACATGAAGTTTCCCGTTCCACACGACGTCAAGGCCAAGACCATTCCCGGCACGGAGGGCTGGGAGCGGATGTATCCGTACCAGTATCAATTCGTCACCGACGACCCGGCGCGCAATGCCTACGAGAAGGAGACGTTCTGGTTCTACGACGGCCTGCATTACCCCGAGCCGCTGTACCCGTTCGACACGATCTGGGACGAAGCCTGGTACCTGGCGCTGTCGCAGTTCAACAACCGCATCTTCATGGTGCCGCCGGTGCGCGGCGTGGACCACCGCATCATCAACGGCTACGTCTACATCTCGCCGGTGCCCGTGAAGGACGGCGCCGAGATCGGCAGCCGGGTGCCGCATTTCATGGAGCGCGCCGGACACTATTACAAGAACTGGGATGCGCTGGAGGCGAAATGGAAGGTCAAGATGGAGGCCACCATCCGCGAGCTCGAAGCCCTGCAGATCCCGCGCCTGGCCGACATGGAGGAAATGTCGGTGGTGACCGACGCGGTCGGCGAGTCCAAGGGTTACCACCTGCTGAAGAACTACGACGACCTGATCAACCTCGGCATCAAGTGCTGGCAGTACCACTTCGAGTTCCTCAACCTCGGCTACGCGGCCTACGTCTTCTTCCTGGACTTCGCGCAGAAGCTGTTCCCCAACATCCCGGCGCAGCGGGTCACGCAGATGATCTCGGGGATCGACGTGATCATGTACCAGCCCGACGAGGAGCTGAAGAAGCTGGCGCGCCGCGCGGTCGAACTCGGGGTCGATGAAGTCGTGTGCTTCAGCCCGGAATGGACAGTCGTCGAGGAAGCGCTGAAGAAGCTGCCCAACGGCGTGCAGTGGCTGACGTCCCTGAACCTGGCGCGCGAGCCCTGGTTCAACATCTCCACCGGCACCGGCTGGTTCCATCACGATCGTTCCTGGAACGACCAGATGAACGTGCCGCTGTCGGGCATCCAGACCTACATCGGGAAACTGCGCGAAGGCGTTGCGATCGACCGGCCGACGGAGAAAGTCCGGGCCGAGCGCGACCGCATCACCGCCGAATACCGCGCGCTGATCGACAAGCCCGAGGACCTCAAGCAGTTCGACGAGCTGCTCGGGTGCGCCAAGACCGTGTTTCCGTACGTGGAGAACCACCTGTTCTACGTGGAGCACTGGTTCCACTCGGTGTTCTGGAACAAGATGCGCGAGGTCGCGGCCATCATGAAGGAGCACGGCGTCATCGAGGACGTCGAGGACATCTGGCTGTTGCGCCGCGACGAGATCAAGACGGCGCTGTGGGACATCGTCACGGCCTGGGCGACGGGCGTCACGCCGCGCGGCACCCACACCTGGCCGAAGGAGATCGGCTGGCGCAAGCAGGTGATGGCGAAATTCAAGGAGTGGAACGCGCCGCCCGCCATCGGCACCGCGCCCGAGGTCATCCAGGAGCCGTTCACCATCGTTCTGTGGGGCGTGACGAACAAGTCGCTCGCCGACTGGGCCGCCGTCCAGGAGGTGGCCGACCCCGAGTCGATCACCGAGCTGAAGGGCTTCGCCGGCAGCCCCGGGATCATCGAAGGGCTGGCGCGCGTGTGCAAGACGGTCGCCGAGGTCGGCGACCTGCGCCAGGGCGAAATCCTGGTGGCGCCCACCACGTCGCCCTCGTGGGCCCCCGCGTTCGCCAAGATCGGCGCCTGCATCACCGACGTGGGCGGCGTGATGAGCCATGCGGCGATCGTCTGCCGCGAGTACGGAATGCCCGCGGTGGTGGGCACCGGCCACGCCACCAAGATCATCAAGACCGGAATGATGATCAGGGTGGACGGCTCCTCGGGAGCGGTTTCCATCTCCCGGAAATAAGCGGCATGGGCCCGGCGACGCGTGACGGCATCTGAACGGAGGCTGGCTATGAAAAGCGCTACACCCCTGGTGTGCTGGTTCGAAGAGTGCAACAAGGACTCTGTGGACCTGGTGGGCGGCAAGTGCGCCTCGCTCGGGGAACTCATCAATGCGGGAGTGCAGGTGCCGCCGGGCTTCGCCCTGACGACCCATGGCTTTCGCCAGTTCATGCAGGGCGCCGGCATCCAGTCCATGGTCGGCAAGGTGCTGGACGGGCTCGATGAGCAGGACATGGACAAGCTCGAACATGCCTCGCGGGCAATCCGCGAAATGATCGAGTCCTGCCCGATCTCCATTGAGCTCGAAGACCTGATCGCCGAGTCCTACCGCAAGCTGTCGGTGCGCAGCTGCGTTCCGGCGGTCCCGGTGGCGGTGCGCTCCAGTGCCACCGCCGAGGACCTCCCCGGAGCCAGCTTCGCAGGCCAGCAGGACACCTATCTGTGGATTCGCGGGATGGACGACGTGATGCATCACGTGCGGCGCTGCATCTCCAGCCTCTATACCGCCCGTGCGATCGCCTACCGCATCAAGATGGGCTTCCCGCATGAACAGACCGCGATCAGCGTGGGCGTGCAGAAGATGGCCAATTCGCTGACGGCCGGCGTCATGTTCACCATCCATCCCGTGAACGGCGACCGTTCCGTGATCGTGATCGATTCCAACTTCGGCTTCGGCGAATCGGTCGTGTCCGGCGAAGTGACGCCCGATCACTTCGTGGTCAACAAGGTGGCCTTCGACATCCTGGAGCGCAAGATTTCCACCAAGCAGATCTGCTACACGGCGGACCTGAAGGAGCAGAAATCGGTCGCCATGGAAGTGCCGTTCGAGCGCCAGAACATCCAGTCGATCATCGACGACGAAATCACGGAGCTGGCCTGGATGGGCAAGAAGATCGAGCAGCACTACGGCCACGCGATGGACATCGAATGGGCGATCGACAAGGACCTGCCCTCGGGCGGGAACATCCTCATCCTGCAGGCACGGCCGGAAACCGTGTGGAGCAGCAAGCAGCGCGCGGCGGTGTCGGGCGGCAACTCGACCGCGATGGACTACATCCTGGCGAACCTCATCGCCGGCAAGCGCTTGAGCTGACGGGAGACAAGAAATGCTGGTACGAAACTGGATGCAAGCCAATCCGCTGACCGTGGGCAGCGACACGCTGCTGGCGGACGCCAAACAGATCATCACCGAGCACAACCTGCACGGCCTCCCGGTGGTGGATGACGGCCGACTGCGCGGCCTCATCACGCGTTCGAATTGCCTGCGCTGGGCACATTTCGCGCTGCGCAAGCAGAACATCCACGAGCTCGATTTCTTCACCCGCCGCGTCAAGGTGAAGGACGTCATGATCCGCAATCCCGCCACCATGGACGCCGACGACACCATGGAGCACTGTCTCCAGGTGGGGCAGGAGCGCGGGGTAGGCCAGTTCCCGGTGATGGACGGGGACCGCGTGGTCGGCATGATCTCGGCCAACGAGGTCTTCTCGCTCGCCGCCCAGTTTCTCGGTGCCTGGGAAAACCGCAGCGGCGTCAGCCTGGCGCCGTTGGAGCTGAAACCCGGGACCATCGCCCGCATCGTCGAGGTCATCGACGCCGCAGGGGGTGAAGTCCAGGCGATCTATCCGCTGTGCAAACACGAGGCGGCGCAGCTCAAGCGCGGCCCCAGGACCCTCGTCATCCGTTTCCATTCCGAAGATGCGTCCACCGTCGTCAAGGCGCTCGAAGACGCGGGCTATCCCGTCGTCGAGTCGGTGCACGGGAGGCATCAGGCCGGATACCAGCACGCTTGAAGCAAGCGTCACGAACCCTCATCAAGGAGCAAAACGCAATGGACCTCAGGTATTTCATCAACCAATGCGAAGCCGCCGACGAACTGAAGCGTGTCAAGGCGGAAGTCGACTGGAATCTGGAAATCTCCCATGTTTCGAAGCTGACGGAGGAAAGAAAGGGACCGGCCCTGCTGTTCGAGAACGTCAAGGGCTATTCCTCTCCCGTCTTCACGGGTGCCTTCGCCACCACCAAGCGCCTCGCGATCATGCTTGGTTTGCCGCATCACCTCTCGATGTGCGAATCGGCGCAGCAGTGGATGAAAAAGACGATCACCTCCGAGGGGCTGATCAAGGCCAAGGAGGTTCGCGACGGCCCGGTGCTGGAGAACGTCCTGGAAGGCAGCCGCGTCGACCTCAACATGTTCCCGGTGCCGAAGTTCTTCCCGCTGGATGGCGGCCGCTACATCGGAACCATGGTGTTCGTCGTGCTGCGCGACCCCGAGACCGGCGAGACCAACCTGGGCACCTATCGCATGCAGATGCTCGACAACAAGACCTGCGGCGTGCAGATCCTGCCCGGCAAGCGCGGTGAGCGGATCATGAAGAAGTACGCCAAGCTCGGCAAGAAGATGCCGGCGGCGGCAGTGATCGGCTGCGATCCCCTGATCTTCATGGCCGGCACCTTGATGCACAAGGGCGCGAACGATTTCGACATCACCGGCACCGTGCGCGGCCAGCCAGCGGAATTCCTGATGGCACCGCTCACCGGCCTGCCGGTGCCCGCCGGCGCGGAGATCGTGCTGGAAGGCGAGATCGACCCCAACAACTTCCGCCCCGAAGGCCCGTTTGCCGAGTACACCGGCTACTACACGGACGAACTCCACAAGGTCATCAACAAGCCTGCGCTGGAGGTCAAGCAGATCCTTCACCGCAACAATCCTGTGCTGTGGGCCACCGGGCAGGGCCGTCCGGTCACCGACGTGCACATGCTGCTGGCCTTCACGCGCACGGCGACGCTGTGGACCGAGCTCGAGCAGATGAAGCTGCCCGGCATCCAGTCGGTCTGCGTCATGCCTGAATCGGCGGGCCGCTTCTGGGCCGTGGTGTCGATCAAGCAGATGTACCCCGGTCACTCCAGCCAGATCGCGAGCGCGGTCATCGGCAGCAACACCGGCTCCTACGGCATCAAGGGCGTGATCACGGTGGACGAGGACGTCATGGCCGACGACCTGCAGCGCGTGATGTGGGCGCTGTCGTGCCGCTACGACCCGCTGCGCGGGACCGAAATCCTCAAACGCGGCCGCTCCACCCCGCTCGATCCCGCGCTCGATCCGGATTCCAGCAAGCTCATCACCTCGCGCATCGTGATGGACGCGTGCATCCCCTACGAGTGGAAGCAGAAACCCGTGGAAGCGCGCATGGACGAAGCGATGCTGGCCAGGATCAAGGCGCGCTGGAACGAGTACGGAATCGACTGAAAGGGCAAACCGGAAATGGACAAGGCGAAAGACATCAAGCTCGTCATCCTCGACGTCGACGGCGTCATGACCGACGGGCGCATCGTCATCGACGACAACGGCGTGGAATCGCGCAACTTCGACATCAAGGACGGCATGGGCGTGATCGTGATGATCATGTCCGGCATCGAGGTGGCGATCATCACGTCCAAGAAATCCGGCGCGGTGCGGCACCGCGCCGAGGAGCTGAAGATCAAGCGTTTTTACGAAGGGATCAGAAAGAAGACCGAGCCCTACGAGGAAATGCTCAAGGAACTGAACATCACCGATGCCCAGGTCGCCTACGTCGGCGACGACCTGGTCGACCTGTCGATGATGAAGCGCGTCGGGCTGCCGATCGCGGTGGGCGACGCCGTCGAGGACGTCAAGCGTTGCGCCGCCTACGTCACCCGGGCGCGCGGCGGCCATGGCGCGGTGCGCGAAGTGGCCGAGCTGATCCTGCAGTCCCAGGACAAGTGGGAAAAGGTTCTGTCGAAGGTCGGCTGATTTTTTTGTCTTAACTCTGAATCAAAGCTAGGAGCCAAACGTGTCGAAGTTCAACGCGCCGAAGAGCAACCGCGAATTCATCGAGGCCTGCGTCAAGGCCGGCGATGCCGTTCGCATCAAACAGGAAGTCGATTGGGAGAACGAAGCAGGCGCGATCGTGCGCCGGGCCTGTGAATTGGCGGCGCCGGCGCCCTTCATGGAGAAGATCAAGGATTACCCGGGCTTCAGCTATTTCGGGGCGCCTTTGTCGACCTACCGCCGCATGGCGATTTCGCTGGGCATGGCGCCGGACTCGAGCCTGCCGGAGATCGGCAAGGAGTACCTCAAGCGCACCAACGGCGAACCCATCGCCCCTGTGCTGGTGGACCGGAGCGAGGCCGCCTGCAAGCAGAACATCCTGATCGGCGATGCCGTGGACCTGTGCAAGCTGCCGGTTCCGCTGGTGCATGACGGCGACGGCGGCCGCTATGTCGGCACCTGGCATGCGGTCATCACCAAGCACCCGGAGCGCGGCGACGTGAACTGGGGCATGTACCGCCAGATGATGTTCGACGGGCGCACCATGTCCGGGGCCGTGTTCCCGTTCTCCGACCTGGGCAAGCA
>JAMPXR010000524.1 GCA_023701085.1 Ramlibacter sp.
CGCCGTCATGACGTCGATGTAGGCGCGGTTGATCAGGTCCATCTCCGCCTGCAGCTCGCCGTAGCAGAAGGGCATCTCTTCGCCGGCGATCACCGGCACCTGCTCGCGCAGGTCCTCGGGGCAGGTCCAGTCGAAGGTCAGGTTGGTGAAGGGCGTCTGCGTGCCCCAGCGCGAGGGCACGTTCAGGTTGTACACCAGCTCCTGGATGCACTGGCGCACGCCGTGGTAGTCCATCGCGTCCTTGCGCACGAACGGCGCCATGTAGGTGTCGAACGAGGAGAACGCCTGCGCGCCGGCCCATTCGTTTTGCAGCGTGCCCAGGAAGTTGACGATCTGCCCGACGGCCGACGACATGTGGCGCGGCGGCCCGGCCTCGACCTTGCCCGGCACGCCGTTCAGGCCCTCGTGCAGCAGGGTGCGCAGCGACCAGCCGGCGCAGTAGCCGCTGAGCATGTCCAGGTCATGGATGTGCAGGTCGCCCGCGCGGTGCGCCTCGCCGATCTCGGGCGTGTAGACGTGCGACAGCCAGTAGTTGGCCGTGACCTTGCCGGCCACGTTCAGGATCAGGCCGCCCAGCGAATAGCCCTGGTTGGCGTTGGCGTTCACCCGCCAGTCCACACGCGAGAGGTACTCGTTGACCGACGCCTCCACGTTGACCAGCGTCTTCCGGTCACGGCGCAGGGTGGCGTGCCGCTCGCGGTACACGATGTAGGCGCGCGCCGTCTTGAGGTGGTTGGCGGCAATCAGCGTGTGCTCCACCACGTCCTGGATCTGCTCGATGCCCGGCGGCTGGCCCTGGAAGCGGTGGATCAGCACCTTGATCGCCTGGGCCGTCAGCAGCGCGGCCTCGTCGGCGTCGAATTCGCCGCTGGCGGCGCCGGCGCGCTCCAGCGCGGAGCGGATCTTGCCGGCGTCGAAGGCGGCGCGCTGGCCGCTGCGCTTGACGACCTCGCGCGGCAGGGTATGGACCGTGGCGTTCATGCTTGTTCTTGCCTCCAGAAAATCGAGCCGGACACTACATATAGCGTGCAAGATAGCTACGGTACACTATATGTAGTTTGATCTGGGACAAGAAATCGCCCGGCGGGCGGCGGGGAAACCCTGAGGTCCGGCTGGCCGACCCGGTCCGCAAGCGCGCGCGCGAACGGCCCGCGCGCTACTGCAGGAAGCCGATGTTGCGCGCCTCGCGCACCTCGGGCTTGATGCGGTGTTCCGCCTCCAGCTGCTCGAGGAACTCGGCGGCGTCGAACTGCGCCGCCAGGATGTCGACCTGGCGCTTGACCGCCGCGAAGTCGCCGGGACACAGCTGGTCCAGCCGCGCCAGGCGCGCCCCGAACTCGGGCGTGAGCCGCGCGCCGTCGCCGGCCAGCGCTTCCGTGACGAACATCTTCTCGCGCTGGCCGGCGGTGAGCGGCTTGAAGCGGATCTTGAAGGTGAAGCGCCGCAGCGCCGCCTGGTCGATGCGGTCCATCAGGTTGGTGGTGCACACGAAGATGCCGGCGAAGCGCTCCATGCCCTGCAGCATCTCGTTGACCTCCGTGACCTCGTAGGTGCGCTGCGCGCCGCGCCGGTCCTGCAGGAAACTGTCCGCCTCGTCCAGCAGCAGCACGGCTTTCTCGCTTTCGGCGTCGCGGAACATGCCGGCCATGTTCTGCTCGGTCTCGCCGACGAACTTGCTCATGAGATCGCTCGCCTGCTTGACCAGCAGCGGCTTGTCCAGGCTGCGCGCGATGTGCTCGGCCAGCGCCGTCTTGCCGGTGCCGGGCGCGCCATAAAAGCACAGCGTGCCGTGGCCGCGCGCCTTCAGCGCGGCCACGATGCGCGGCACCTCGAAGCGCGACTCGACGTTGAGCATGTCCAGGTCGTAGGTCGTCACGCTGCGGCGCGCGCCCGCGTCATGCGCGCGGTTGCCCAGCGCCAGGTCGGCGTTGCGCAGCTGCCGCTCGATCAGGCTTTCCATCGAGCCCCCCGCGGCGCCGGCCAGCCCGGCAAAGCGCACCGCGGTGCGGATCTGCGCCGGCGTCAGGCCCTTGCGCTCCGTGAGCTTGCCGACGAAAGCGTCCGACACGGCGACGCCTTCCAGGGTCTTGCGCACCAGCCCTTCGCGCGCGCCGGGAGGCGGCGACTTCAGTTCCAGGTGGTAGGCGAAGCGGCGCCGGAACGCCGGGTCGATCTGCTCGATCCGGTTGGTGACCCAGAGGGTGGGCACCGCGTTGGACTCCAGGATCTGGTTGACCCAGGCCTTGCCGCTCACGCTGCCACTGGACGGCGCGACGACCTGCTCGGCGCGCGCCATCAGCTGGGCCGCCTCGCTGGAGATGGGCGGAAACACGTCCTCCACCTCGTCGAACAGCAGCACCGCCTGCGCGCTGCCCTTGAGGAACACCTGGGCGATCTGCAGCGAGCGGTAGCGGTCGCGCCCCGAAAGCGAATTGCCGTCGCGGTCGGCATACTCGACCTCGAACAGATCCAGCCCCGCGGCCTGGGCCACCACCTTGGCCAGCTCGGTCTTGCCGGTGCCCGGCGGTCCGTACAGCAGCACGTTGACGCCGGGCTCCTTGCGCATCACCGCGTTGCGCAGCAGCGCGGACAGCACCTGCGCGTCGTCCTCGACGAAACTGAAGTCGCGCAGGCCCAGCGCGCTCTTGGCC
>JAMPXR010000525.1 GCA_023701085.1 Ramlibacter sp.
GCCAGCCGCCGCGCGATCTCGGTCTTGCCCACGCCGGTGGGGCCGATCATGAGGATGTTCTTGGGCGTGATCTCGCCGCGCAGCTTCTCGTCCACCTGCTGGCGCCGCCAGCGGTTGCGCAGCGCGATGGCGACGGCGCGCTTGGCGTCGTCCTGGCCGACGATGTGCCGGTCCAGTTCGGACACGATTTCCTGGGGGGTCATGGAGGACATAAGGCCTTACAGCACCTCGATCGTATGGTGCATGTTCGTGTAGATGCACAGCTCGCCGGCGATCGCGAGGGATTTCGAGACGATGTCCTTCGTGTCCAGCTCGGTGTTGTCCAGCAGCGCCTTGGCGGCCGCCTGCGCATAGGCGCCGCCGGAACCGATGGCGATGATGCCGTGCTCCGGTTCCAGCACGTCGCCGTTGCCGGAGATGATGAGGGATGCCTCCGTGTCGGCCACCGCCAGCATGGCTTCCAGGCGGCGCAGCACGCGGTCGGTGCGCCAATCCTTGGTCAGCTCGATGGCGGCGCGCACCAGTTGGCCCTGGTGCTTTTCGAGCTTGGCTTCGAAGCGCTCGAACAGCGTGAACGCATCCGCGGTGGCGCCCGCGAAGCCCGCGAGCACCCTGTCGTGGTAGAGCTTGCGCACCTTGCGCGCGGTGCCCTTGACCACCACATTGCCCAGCGTCACCTGGCCGTCGCCGCCGATCGCCACCTGCCAGGCGCCCGACGCGGTTTTGCGCCGCACGCTGACAATGGTCGTGCCGTGAAAAGTTTCCATAGAGGGTTAAGGGCTACCGGTTAGGGGTTGGGGTTCAGGGGAGGCCATGGAGTCAATGTAGGGGCTGTTTCCCCAATCCCCAGCCCCTCGTCCCGAATCCCTGAACGCGTGGCCTTCAGTCCGCGCGCGCCAGCACCCGTGCATGCTCGCCGATGCCGATCACGTTGAAGAAGGCCGCGACCAGGCGGTGCACCTCGACGAACTGGACCTGCCGGCCTTCCATCTGGCGCGAGGTCACCCAGTTGAGCAGGCTGCCGGCGGCGGAAAAATCGATACGGATCAGGCGCGCGCAGGAAATGATCATCAGGTCGGCGCCTTCCAGCTTGCTCTCCAGCAATTCCATGGCCTCCTTCGCATCGCCCAGGACCTGGCCGGCCAGCTCGACCGTGGAGATGTTCGACATCTGCGAGTTCGGGGCGACATGGGTGTCGCTGTAGCCCATGCTCATGCCCGAGGACAGCGAGTCGCGGAATGCCTCGCCGACGATCGTCTGGCCGGGCACGGTGCTGCCATCGGCCTGCAAGGGCTTGTACTCGCAGCGCGCGCTGTCCCAGGACGGCGGCGACACCTCGTACGTGACGCAAAAGTCCAGCGCCACCAGCTCGAACTCGTCGGGCCGGTGCATCACGCGCAGGACTTCCATGCGCAGCTTCCACCAGGCCGGATTCACGCTCTTGTCACCCGAAGGCGTGGCCAGCTTGAGCACCTTGTCCAGGTTGTCCGCGCCGATGAAACGCAGCTGCACCGGCTGTGCGGCCCATTGCGTGAACAGCCGGGTCAGGCCCTCGAGGGCCCCTTCGTCGATGCCGGTGAGCTTCGCCCAGCTCATGCGCCACGGGCCCTGGGCCTTGGACAAGGCCGCCGACATGGCGGCCAGGGTCTGGGTCCCGATGGTGGCGGGACAGGTCCAGTTTGGCGGCAGCTGGACGCCGCCCGCGGCCGCGGGCGCGGGCGCATGCATACGGCCCACCGCCTCCGGAACGGAGAACCACTGCGGCGCCGAGCGGCCGAATCGGCTCGCGAACTCGATGGCGGCGTTCTCGAAACGTTCCTGCTGCCCGGTGGCGCGGTAGAGGTCGAACAGCGTCAGCCAGGTCTCGTCGTGGTCGACCCGCGCGCCCTTCGGCCCCAGGACCTCCAGCAGGCCGGCTTCCGCGCCGGAATCGTCGCCGTTGGCGAACCGGATCGCGGCCTCCTCGAGCTCGGGATCGTGCGCGAACTCTTCCACGTCGATGGCGAACAGCTTGGAGCCGGAAAACCCGGCGCCGCTGCTGGCCGGCTCGGATGGGGGACCGGCCCCCACGCCGGCCGACAGCGGCTGAGCGACCGGCCGTGCCGCAGGCGCGGGCGCCCGCAGCGGCCCGGGCGCGGGATCGGCGAGCTGCAAGGGCGGCGGTGGCGCGGACGGCGCGAGGGGCGCCATCGGGCTGTTCGCGGCCTGGGCGAAGGAAGACGCCAGCGTGCTCAAGCCGGTCGGTCTGGTGGACCCGCCGTCGTTCTCCGCTCGCAGCGACTGCGGTTCGGTCCGGGTGTAGGCGCTGGATGCCAAGGGCGACCGGTCGAAGCCCGGGGAGCGCCCCATCGCTTCGGGGGGCACGTGCGAGGACACCGGGAAGTTGGTGCTGCTGCCGCCGCGACTGGACACATCGCCGTGCTTGGTCTTCCACCATTGCATCGACATCTGCGCCTCGATCTCGTCGATCTTCTTGAGCGTCGTGGCGCGGTCGTCCGGCTTGGACGGCATCGAGCTTTGGAAGAAGGAGGGCCGCGCCGCCGGGTCCTGGCCCGCCATCACCTCGCTGCGGCGCATCTTGCGCAGCATGTCGAACTCGCGCTTGCGCACGAAGTCGTTGCGCCGCTTGCGCTCGATCATCTCCTTGAGCA
>JAMPXR010000526.1 GCA_023701085.1 Ramlibacter sp.
ACCGCCGGCGTGCTGACGCCGGTGCCCGGCTACTTCCAGGCGGTGCGCGAGGTGTGCGACCGCCACGGCGTGCTGCTGATCCTGGACGAGGTCATGTGCGGGATGGGGCGCACCGGCACGCTGCACGCCTGCGAACAGGAGGGCGTGGCGCCGGACCTGCTGGTGATCGCCAAGGGTTTGGGCGGTGGCTACCAGCCGATCGGCGCGGTGCTGGCGCAGTCGCGCATCGTCGGAGCCATGTCACAGGGTTCGGGCTTTTTCCAGCACGGCCACACCTACCTCGGCCATCCGGTGGCCTGCGCCGCGGCGCTGGCGGTGCAGCAAGTGATCGAGCGCGAGGGCTTGCTGGCCCGCGTGCGGGAAAGCGGGGCGCGGCTGCAAGGCCTGTTGCAAGACGCCCTGGGCGCCCACCCGCATGTGGGCGACATCCGCGGCCGGGGTCTGTTCTGGGGCATCGAGCTGGTGAAGGACCGCGCCGGCAAGGAGCCCTTCGATCCGGCGCTCAGGCTGCACGCGCGCATCAAGAAAGAGGCCATGGCCCTGGGCTTGATGGTTTACCCGATGGGCGGCACGGTGGATGGCCGCTATGGTGACCATGTGTTGCTGGCGCCGCCGTTCATCTGCGCCGAGGGTGAGCTGGCGCTGATCGCGCAGCGGCTCGAAGCCGCCATCGGCTCTGCCCTATCATCCGTCTGATTCGGTTCAATCGTCTCTCAATAACAAAGGAGTTTGTGCAATGACTGGAAAGCTCGTACTCAAGGCGCTCGCCACGGCGGTGGCCATTTTGGGGGCGCTCGCCAGCGCGCCGGCGGCCGCGCAGCAGAAATTCATCACCATCGGCACGGGCGGCGTGACGGGCGTCTACTACGCCGCCGGTGGCGCCATCTGCCGGCTGGTCAACAAGGACCGCGCCAAGCACGGCATTCGCTGCTCGGTGGAGTCCACGGGCGGCTCGGTGTTCAACGTCAACACGATCAAGGCCGGCGAGTTGGACCTGGGCTTTTCGCAGTCCGACGTGCAGTACAACGCCTTGAGGGGGCTGGCCCAGTTCAAGGACGCCGGGCCCTGGGCCGACCAGCGCGCCGTGTTCTCGGTCCATCCGGAGCCTTTCACTGTCGTCGCGCGCAAGGAAGCGAACATCAAGTCGTTCGCCGATCTCAAGGGCAAGCGCTTCAACGTGGGCAACCCGGGTTCGGGCACGCGCGCGTCCATGGAAGAGTTGCTGGCCGCGACGGGGTGGAAGCTGGGTGATTTTTCGCTGGCATCGGAACTCAAGGCCGACGAGCACGGGTCCGCGCTGTGCGACGGCAAGATCGACGGCTTCTTCTATGGCGTGGGCCATCCCAGCGCCAACATCCAGGACCCCACCACCAGCTGCGGCGCCAAGCTGGTCTCCGTCACGGGACCGGCGGTGGACAAGCTGATCGCGGACAAGCCGTATTACGCCAAGGCCGTCATCCCGGGCGGGCTCTACCCCAACAACCCGGACCCCACCACCACCTACGGCGTGCTGGCCACGGTGGTCGCCTCCACCAAGGCGCCGGCGGACACCGTGTACCAGGTCGTGAAGGCGGTGTTCGACAACTTCGAGGAATTCAAGAAGCTGCATCCGGCGCTGGCGCACCTGACGCCGCAGAACATGGTCAAGGACGGCCTGTCCGCGCCGCTGCATGAGGGCGCGGCGCGCTACTATAAGGAAAAGGGCTGGATCAAGTAAGGGACGACCCAGCGGCCGGAAGAAAGGGCGAAGCCGGCTTCGCCCTTTTTTTTTGGCCCGCGGGAATGACGAGGAGCAGCAATGGCCACTGACATCGAAAAGGCATCGGCAGAATTGCAGGAACTGGTGGCGCAGGTCGACACCGGCGCGCGCAAGCCGGCGGGCGCGACCGGGACCGTCATCTTCGCCACGGCGCTGGCGTGGGCATTGTTCCAGTTCTGGTATGCGTCGCCGCTGCCGTTCCTGTTGCGTTTCGGCGTGCTCAACGACACCGAAGCGCGGGCGGTGCACCTGGCGTTCGCGATGTTCCTGGCTTTCCTGGCCTGGCCCGCGTCGGCGCGTTCCCCGCGCGACCGCGTGCCGCTGCTGGACTGGGCGTTCGCGCTGGCGGGCGCCTTCGCCGGCGCCTACCTGCTGCTGTTCTACGGCCAACTCGCCACGCGCCCGGGCCAGCCCACCCTGATGGACGTGGTGACCGCGAGCGTGGGCCTGCTGCTCCTGCTCGAAGCGACGCGGCGTTCCGTGGGCTGGCCGATGGCGGTACTGGCCCTGCTGTTCATCGTCTACGCGATGGCGGGCCCCTGGATGCCCGAAGTGCTGCAGCACAAGGGAGCGTCGCTGAACCGCCTGCTGTCGCACATGTGGCTGACCACGGAAGGCGTGTACGGGATCGCGCTGGGCGTCTCGACCGGCGCCATCTTCGTGTACGTGCTGTTCGGGGCCCTGCTGGATCGCGGCGGCGGCGGCAACTACATGATGCAGGTCAGCTTCGCCGCGCTGGGACACCTGCGCGGCGGTCCGGCCAAGGTCGCCGTGGTCTCGTCGGCCCTCAACGGCATGATCTCGGGCTCGTCGGTGTCCAACGTGGTCTCGGGCGGCATCTTCACCATTCCCCTGATGAAGAAGTCCGGCTACGGCGGCGTGAAGG
>JAMPXR010000527.1 GCA_023701085.1 Ramlibacter sp.
GATGATCCCGTGCTCGGCCAGGAAGCGCGTGACGATGCTGGCCGGGATGCCGGTCTTGGCGAACTTGCCGTTCAGGTCCAGCCCGGGGGTGACGATGGTGGACTTGATCGGGTCCAGCATGTTGAAGCCCTCGGCCAGGTTGCCGAAGCCGTGCCACTTGGCGGTGCGGGCTTCGCCCTTGATGATCCAGTCGTCTGCGCGGCCGATGCCCTCTTCCGCGAGCTTGTCCGGCCCCCAGACCTTGAACCACCAGTCCTTGCCGTACTCGCCTTCGACCTTGCGCATGGCGCGGCGGAAGTCCAGCGCTTCCAGGATGCTCTCCTCCACCAGCGCCGTGCCGCCCGGCGGCTCCATCATCGCCGCCGCCACGTCGCAGCTCGCGATGATCGAGTACTGCGGACTGGTGGAGGTGTGCATCAGGTAGGCTTCGTTGAACAGGTGGCGGTCCAGCTTGCGGTTCTGCGAGTCCTGCACCAGCACGTGGCTGGCCTGGCTGATGCCTGCCAGCAGCTTGTGCGTGGACTGCGTGGCGAAGGTGAGCGACTCCTTGGGCCGCGGCCGGTTCTTGCCCATCGCGTGGTACGGGCCGTAGAACGGGTGGAACGCCGCGTGCGGCAGCCAGGCCTCGTCGAAGTGCAGCGTGTCCACGTAGCCGTCCAGCATGCGCTTGATTGTCTCGGTGTTGTAGATCACGCCGTCGTAGGTCGATTGCGTCAGCGTCATCACCCGCGGCTTCACGGCATCGGGGTCCACCCCCTTGAGCAGCGGATTGGCCCGGATCTTGGCCTTGATCGCCGCCGGCTCGAACTCGCTCTGCGGGATCGGGCCGATGATGCCGAAGTGGTTGCGCGTGGGCTTCATGAACACGGGGATCGCCCCGGTCATGATGATCGAGTGCAGGATCGACTTGTGGCAGTTGCGGTCCACCACGACCACGTCGTCCGGCGCCACCGTGTGGTGCCACACCATCTTGTTGGACGTGCTGGTACCGTTGGTGACGAAGAAGCAATGGTCGGCGTTGAAGATGCGCGCCGCGTTGCGCTCGCTGGCGGCCACCGGCCCGGTGTGGTCCAGCAGCTGCCCGAGCTCGTCCACCGCGTTGCACACGTCCGCGCGCAGCATGTTTTCGCCGAAGAACTGGTGGAACATCTGGCCCACCGGGCTTTTCAGGAAAGCGACCCCGCCCGAATGGCCGGGGCAGTGCCAGGAGTAGGAGCCGTCCTCCGCGTAATCGAGCAGCGCCTTGAAGAACGGCGGCTGCACGCCCTCCAGGTAGCTCTTGGCCTCGCGGATGATGTGGCGCGCCACGAACTCCGGGGTGTCCTCGAACATGTGGATGAAGCCGTGCAGCTCGCGCAGGATGTCGTTGGGGATATGGCGCGAGGTCTTGGTTTCGCCGTAGACGTAGATCGGCACGTCGGCGTTCTTGCGCCGCACCTCCTCGATGAAGCTGCGCAGGTTGACCACCGCCGGGTCCAGGTCGGGGCCGGGCGTGAATTCCTCGTCGTCGATCGACAGGATGAAGGCGCTGGCGCGGCTTTGCTGCTGGGCGAACTGCGAGAGGTCGCCGTAGCTGGTGACGCCCAGCACCTCGAAACCCTCCGTCTCGATCGCCTGGGCCAGGGCGCGGATACCGAGCCCGGAGGTATTCTCCGACCGGTAGTCTTCATCGATGATGACGATGGGAAAGCGGAACTTCATGGGGCCTCCAGCCTGCGGGGCCAGAAAAAAACAAAACAGGCGCGAAGTGTATGCAAATAAGGCGCAGCCCTTCTTGCGCAAAGTCCGAATACACCCAAAATGTGGTGCGATCAAGACATACCTTGAGACGTGGAGGATGAAATGACAAGCGCGACCTCGGCGGCGGCCAAGCCGCATCGCCCGCGGGGAGGCCTCGATGGCTGATTCGACCGTCTGGTGGCTGCTGGCCGGCACCGCCGTCGCCGTGGAACTGGTGACCGGCACTTTTTACCTGCTGATGCTGGCCATCGGGCTTTGCGCGGGCGCGCTGGTGGCCCACACCGGCGCCGGACCGGTGCCCCAGCTGCTCGCGGCGGCCGTGGTGGGCGGCAGCTCCGTGGTGGGCTGGTATTTCGTCAAGAAGCGCCAGCCCGCGGCGCCCTCCATCCGGGCCGACCGCAACGTCAACCTGGACGTGGGCGAGACGGTCCACATCGAACGCTGGAATCCCGATGGCACGGCCACGGTCAGGTACCGCGGCGCCACCTGGACCGCGATTCACCGCGAGGGCGAAATCCCCGTGGCCGGCCCGCACCGCGTGGCCGAACTGGTCGGCAGCCGGCTGCTGGTCGATCCCATCTGAACAACAAACCAAACCAAAGGGCTCCCCATGGAAATCGCGATCCTCATCCTGGTCATCGCCGTCATCTTCATCACGCGCTCGGTCAAGGTGGTGCCGCAGCAGAACGCCTGGGTGGTGGAGCGGCTGGGCAAGTACCACGCCGCGCTGGCGCCCGGGCTGAACTTCCTGGTTCCCTTCATCGACCGGGTGGCCTACAAGCACAACCTCAAGGAGATCCCGCTGGACGTGCCCAGCCAGATCTGCATCACGCGCGACAACACCCAGCTGCAGGTCGACGGCATCCTGTACTTCCAGGTGACCGATCCGATGCGGGCCAGTTA
>JAMPXR010000528.1 GCA_023701085.1 Ramlibacter sp.
GCGCGCTGCAGGCGTGGCTGGTGCAAAGCCTGATCCCCGACGCGATCGCCCGGCAGGTGCTGGGCTACCTCACGCAGTTCGCCGGCAAGGCGAGCCGGCTCGGCACGGTGGGGCTGGCCTTCCTGTTCGTCACCGCGCTGGCCCTGGTGTTGACGATAGACCGCACGCTCAACGCCATCTGGCGCGTCAAGCGCCCCAGGCCGCTGGCCCAGCGGGTACTGATCTACTGGGCGGCCATGACCCTGGGGCCGCTGTTCCTGGGCGCTTCCCTGAGCATCAGCTCCTACGTGATCTCGGCCTCGCGCGGGCTGGTGGGCGCCATGCCGGGCGCGGTCCAGCTGCTGCTGGACGTGATCGAATTCCTCCTGCTCACGGCCGGCCTGGCCGCCTTGTACCGTTACGTGCCGAACACGCCGGTGCGCCGCGGCCACGCCTGGGCGGGCGCGCTGTTCGCGGCCACCGGCATCGAGATCGCGCGCAAGCTGCTGGCCCTGTACATCGGCATGGTGCCCATGTATTCGATGGTGTACGGCACCTTCGCCACCGTTCCGATCCTGCTGGTGTGGATCTATGTCGCATGGGTGATCGTGCTGTTCGGCGCCGTGATCGCGGCCTACCTGCCCAGCCTGGTGGCCGGCACGCGCCGGCGCGGCGGCGGCCACGGCTGGCAGTTCCAGCTGGCGCTGGAGGTGCTGCGCGAACTGCACCGCGCGCGCTCGTCGGCGCGCCGCGGCCTGAGCACGCCCCAGATGTGCGAGGTGCTGGAACTGGACCCTTTGCAGCTCGAGCCGGTGCTGGAAACCCTGGTGGCGCTGGACTGGATCGGCCGCGTCAACGAAGTGGAGGACGAGGAGGACACCCGCTACATCCTGCTGGCCGACGCGCAGTCCACCGCGCTGGAGCCGCTGATGCGGCACCTGCTGGTGCCGCACACGGAAGCCACCGCCAAGCTGTGGCAGAGCGGGCAGCTGTCGTCGGTGTACTTGAAGGATGTGGTGTAGGGGCAGCGGGCAGGGGCCTGCCGGCCGCGCTCATGTCTTCAGGAAGTCGCGGATCGCGAACAGCGTCTCGTCCGGCGTTTCCAGCATCTGGTGGTGGCCCACCGGCAGTTCCACGATCTTCACAGTCTTGCCGGCGGCTTTGGCCGCCTCGATCAGGGATTGCGCGGCCTTGCGCGGCGTCATCTGGTCCTGTGCGCCCAGCACGAACAGCACCGGGCAGGTGACGGCGGCGATCGCGGCCTCGCCGCCCGCGTAGCTGTCGCAGGCCTTGAAGCCGCGGTGGAAGACGTTGACGTGCGGGTTGCTGGCCAGCACCCGCCGGCTCAGCGCCATGCTGGTTCCGTAGACCCAGGTGCCCGGGCCCAGGCCGGAAGGCGGCGGGGCCAGGGTGCTGCGCGAGAAGACGTTGATCATCTCGATCGCCTTCATCGGCTGGCCGAGCGAGGTCTCCAGCAACGCCGCCGACACCTTCATCGGGTAGGCCGTGCCCACCAGCACCAGGTGCGTCAAACGCTCCTTCAGGCGGGACGCCGCCTCCAGCGCGATGAGCGAGCCCCAGCTGTGTCCCACCAGGGCGGCCTGGGCCACGCCGGCCGCGTCCAGCAAGGCGATGATGAAATCGGCCGCTTCCTCGACCGAAGAGGGAGCCTCGCCGCCGCTGCGCGAATGGCCCGGCAGGTCCACCGCCAGCACGTTCCAGCCGTGGTGCGCCAGGTAGCGGGTCTGCAGGATCCAGACGCTGTGGTCGTGGAGCACGCCATGGATGAAGACGACCGTCGGCTGGGCCGGGTCGAAAGCCTTGCCCCCCGTATAGCAGTAGGCGCGATGGCCTTTGACTTGCAGTTCCATCGCGCCTCCTACGCTTTTTCCGCGGCCTTCAGGGCGCGCTTCAGGTCATCGATCAGGTCCTGGGGGTCTTCCAGCCCGATCGACAGGCGGATCGTCCCCTGCGTGATGCCGCCCGCGGCCAGCGCCTCGTCGCTCATGCGGAAATGTGTGGTGCTGGCCGGATGGATGACGAGCGAGCGGCAGTCGCCCACGTTGGCCAGGTGGCTGAACAGCTTCAGCGTCTCGATGAACTTCTTGCCCTGCTCGCGGTGGCCCTTGATGTCGAAGCTGAAGACGGAGCCGGCGCCCCGGGGCAGCAGTTCCCGCGCCAGGGCGTGGCTGGGGTGCGATTCGAGCATCGGGTGGCCCACGCCTGAGACGAACGGATGAGCCGCCAGGAACTCCACCACCTTGCGCGTGTTGGCCATGTGCCGCTCCATGCGCAGCGGCAGCGTCTCGATGCCCTGCAGGATCAGCCATGCGGTGTGCGGGCTCATGCAGGCGCCGAAGTCGCGCAGGCCTTCGCGGCGGGCCCGCAGCATGAATGCGCCGACCGTCGACTCCTCGCTGAACACCATGTCGTGGAAGCCGTCGTAGGGCGCGGTGAGCTCCGGGAATTTGCCGGAACGCTCCCAGTCGAAGCTGCCGCCGTCCACCACCACGCCGCCGATCACGGTGCCATGACCCGAGAGGAACTTGGTGGCCGAGTGGTACACCAGGTCGGCGCCCAGCGCCAGCGGCTTCATGAGGTAGGGCGAGGTCAGCGTGGAATCGACGAGCAGGGGCACGCCGGCCGCGTGCGCGATCGACGC